>NZ_JBHXFL010000007.1:0-222972 GCF_042724095.1 Streptomyces sp. NPDC127100 | reverse complement strand
GCGGTGGTGGTGTGGGTGAGGACGAGGGTGGGGTGGGCGTCCTGGACCATGAAGCGGATGCGCTCCACGGGATAGCCGGTGTCGATGGGAAGGTAGGCCGCTCCCGCCTTGAGGACCGCCAGGAGGGCGGTGATCATCTCGGGTGAGCGGGGAAGGGCAAGGGCGACGATGTGCTCGGGGCCGGCGCCCCGCTCGACCAGGAGCCGCGCCAGACGGTTGGCGCGGGTGTTGAGCTCGTCGTAGGTGATGTGGACGCCGTCAAAGATCAGCGCGACGGCGTCCGGAGTGGCCTCGACCTGAGCCTGGAACAGCTCCACAAGCGTGCCCGAAGGAAGGGCAGTGGCGGTGTCGTTCCACTCCTCCAGCAGGCGGTGCCGCTCCTCCTCGGACAGCACGTCGACCGCGGCGACGCGCTGAGTGGGATCGTCCGTGACGGCGCGCAGCACCCGCAGCAACCGCTCCACCAGAGCCGTCATCGTGGCCTGCTCGAACAGGTCGGTACGGTAGGCGAGGGAGCCGACGACCCCGTCCGGGGAGCCGTCCCCGCCCTGCCGCTCGGCCAGGTGCACCGTCAGGTCCATCCGCGCAGCCCCGACGCGCGCCTTCAGTGGGGTCGTACTCGCCCCGGCGAAGGCCGGCTCGCCAGACGGGTTGTTGTTGAGGGCGAGCATGACCTGGAAGAGCGGGTGGTGGGCCAGGGACCGTGTCGGGTTGACCGCTTCGACCAGACCCTCGAAGGGCACGTCCTGGTGGGCGTAGGCGTTGAGGTCCGTCTCGCGGACGCGGTCCAGGAGTTCGGCGAAGGTGGGGTCGCCGGACAGGTCGGTGCGCAGGACGAGGGTGTTGACGAAGAAGCCGACCAGGTCGTCCAGTTCCTCCTCGCCACGACCGGCGACCGGCGTGCCGATGGGAATGTCCGTGCCCGCGCCGAGACGGTGCAGGAGCACGCCCACAGCGGCCTGCAGCACCATGAACACCGTCGTCTGCCGCGACCGCGCCAGACCGCTCAGGGCCTGGTGCAGCTCGGCATCGATCCGCACCGGCACCGAACCACCGTCGTACCCGGCCTGTTCCGGATACGGACGGTCCGTCGGCAGCTCCAGACGCTCCGGGATTCCGGCCAAGGCATCACGCCAGTATCCGACCTGCTCGGAAAGGAGGCTCTTGGGGTCGTTCTCGTCGCCGAGGAGTTCGTGTTGCCACAGGGTGTAGTCGGCGTACTGCACGGGCAGCGGCGTCCAGGCCGGAGCACGACCCGCGCGCCGAGCCGCGTATGCCGTGCTCAGATCGCGGGCCAAGGGGCCCATCGACCATCCGTCTCCGGCGATGTGGTGGATCACCAGGACCAGTACGTGCTCGTCGGCGGCATCGTCAACGGTGAACAGGGATACGCGGATCGGCAGTTCGGTCGCGAGGTCGAAGGGGTGGCGCACGGCGCGGTCCACCGCAGCGGCCAGATCCGTCTCGGTGACCGACTCGACGTCCATCACCGGCCGCACCTGGGCGACCGGGCGGATGTCCTGGTACGGCTGGCCGTCGTTGTCCGGGAAGACGGTGCGCAACGCCTCATGGCGTGCCACGACATCCTGGAGGGCGGCTCGCAGAGCATCGACGTCCAGGGCACCGGAGATGCGGAGCGCCGCGGCGCCGTTGTACGTCGCGCTGGGTCCTTCGAGCCGGTGCAGGAACCACAGGCGGCGCTGCGCGAACGACAACGGCATCCGCTGCGGACGCGCCACGGGCACGATCGGTGGGCGCGCCTCGGTGCTGCCGCCGAGTTGCCGGGCCAGGCCCGCCACCGTCGGGGACTCGAAGAAAGTCTTGATGCCGAGCTGCGCGCCCATGGCGCTGCGGATGCGGCCGATGGCGCGGGCGGCCAGCAGAGAATGCCCACCGAGATGGAAGAAGTCGTCGTCGACACCGACGCGCTCGGGGTCGACACCGAGGACCTCGGCGAACAGGTTGGTGAGGATCTCCTCGCGCGGACTGCGCGGCGGCTTGTCCGGACGCCCTCGGGTGTCGGCGACGTAGTCGGGGTCGGGCAGCGCCTTGCGGTCGAGCTTCTCGTTGACGGTCAGCGGCAGAGCGTCGAGGACGACGACCACGGCCGGCACCATGTACTCCGGCAGCCGCGCCGCGAGGTGGTCCCGCAGCTCGGCGGGGTCGACGCTTCCACCGGTTTCCGGGACGACGTAGCCGACCAGGCGCCGGTCCCCCTCCCGTTCCTCGCGCACCACCACGGCCGCCCGAGCCACCTGGGGATGCCGAGTCAACTCGACTTCGACTTCCCCAAGTTCGATGCGGAAGCCGCGCAGCTTCACCTGATCGTCGGCGCGGCCGAGGAAGACGAGGGTGCCGTCGCTGTTCCAGCGTGCCAGGTCGCCGGTGCGGTACATCCGTGATCCGGCGGGGCCGTAGGGGTCGGCGACGAACCGCTCCGCGGTGAGGCCGGGTCGCCGCAGATAGCCCCGGGCCAGGCACACGCCCGCCACGTACAGCTCACCCGGCACACCGGGCGGTACCGGACGCAGGCCGGCGTCCAGGACGTACACCCGGGTGTTGGCCATCGGGCGTCCGATCGGGATCGGCCCGTCCGGCACCTCGTCGCCCGGCTCGATCCTGTACTCGGTGCAGTTCACCGAGGCCTCGGTCGGACCGTACACGTTCATGACGGTCACGTCCGGGTGCTTGTCGCGCCACTTGCGCAGCGTCTCGCCGTACAGCGCCTCGCCGCCGATCAGCAGCTCCTGGCGCGGGGAAAGCTCCTCCGGGAGGCCTTCGAGCATCGCCAGATGGCTGGGCGTGGTTTTGAGGAAGTCGCAGCCGAGTGCACGTATCTCCGCGGTCTCCCCGAGGCCGTCCCGCAGCTCCGCGAGCACGACGCGGCCACCCGAGACGAGCGGCGTGAAGAGCGCGGTGATCGAGAGGTCGAAGGAGAGGGACGTGTGCAGCAGTGCCACGCCCTGGGCCGCCGGGTAACGCCGGCTCGTGTCGCGCAGATAGTCGACAACGGCCACGTGGGGGACGGTGACGCCCTTGGGTGTGCCGGTGGAGCCGGATGTGTAGATGACGTAGGCGGGGTGGGCGGGGTCGGGTGTGGTGTGCGGGTTGGTGGGGTCCAGTGTGGCTGTGCGGGCCTGGAGGGCGGGGTCGTCGAGGTAGACGGTCGGGGTGCCCTGACCCCAGATGTCGGCGGTGGTGATGTGGGTGAGGACGAGGGTGGGGTGGGCGTCCCGGACCATGAAGCGGATGCGCTCCACGGGATAGCCGGTGTCGATGGGAAGGTAGGCCGCTCCCGCCTTGAGGACCGCCAGGAGGGCGGTGATCATCTCGGGTGAGCGGGGAAGGGCAAGGGCGACGATGTGCTCGGGGCCGACGCCCCGCTCGACCAGGAGCCGCGCCAGACGGTTGGCGCGGGTGTTGAGTTCGTCGTAGGTGATGTGGATGCCGTCGCAGATCAGGGCGACGGCGTCCGGAGTGGCCTCGGCCTGAGCCTGGAACAGCTCCACAAGCGTGCCGGAACCAGCGGACACAGCGGTATCGTTCCACGTACGGAGGATCTCCTCCTGCTCCGCGGCCGACAGCAGGTCCACCGCCCCCACGCACTGCTCGGGGTCCTCGAGGAGGCTCGCGAGGACCTGGCGGAACCACCGGCCTATGGCCTCGATGCGTTCCCAGGAGAAGCGGGCCCCGTCGAACTGCAGGGCCCCGTCGATCCCTTGCGGCTTACCGTCCGGACCGAACCGCTCCCGCAGGGTCAGGGTCAGGTCCCGGCGCACCGCCTGCGTGTTCCAGGAGGATGCCGTGAGGTCCAGCCCGGGGATGTCGAGTTGCTGCGCCTCGTGGTTCTGCAGCGTCAGCATCACCTGATGCAGCGGCTGGTGGTCCGTGGAACGGGTGGGATTGAGTGCCTCCACCAGGCTTTCGAAGGGTACGTCCTGGTGGGCGTAGGCGTTGAGGTCCGTCTCGCGGACGCGGTCGAGGAGTTCGGCGAAGGTGGGGTCGCCGGACAGGTCGGTGCGCAGCACCAGCGTGTTGACGAAGTTGCCGATGAGGGTGTCCAGCTCCTGCTGGGCCCGACCGGCCGTCGGTGTGCCGATGGGGATGTCGGTCCCGGCGCCGAGGCGGTGCAGGAGCACGCTCAGAGCGGCCTGCAGCACCATGAACACGGTGCTGCGGTGGCCCTTCGCGACCCGGACGAGTTCCGCGTGCAGATCCTCGGTGAAGGACAGCTCCGCCACTTCCCCCCGCCGATCGCCCGATGGCTGCTCGGCGAGGTCGGTCGGCAGGTTGATGCGCTCAGGCAACCCGGCCAGAGCCTGCTTCCAGTAGGCAAGCTGGGTGGACAGCAGGCTGTCGGGGTCGGTCTCGTCGCCGAGGAGTTCGTGTTGCCACAGGGCGTAGTCGGCGTACTGCACGGGCAACGGCGTCCAGGCCGGAACTCGGCCCGTGCGCCGAGCCGCGTATGCCGTGCTCAGATCGCGGGCCAAGGGGCCCATCGACCATCCGTCACCGGCGATGTGGTGGATCACCAGGACCAGTACGTGCTCGTCGGCGGCATCGTCAACGGTGAACAGGGATACGCGGATCGGCAGTTCAGTCGCGAGGTCGAAGGGATGACGCACGGCGCGGTCCACCGCACCGGCCAGTTCCGCCTCGGTGACCGTTTCGGCACTCACCTCGGGCTGCGCCTCGGCAGCCGGGCGGATGTCCTGGTACGGCTGGCCGTCCGTCTCCGGAAAGACGGTGCGCAGGGCTTCGTGGCGTGCGACCACGTCAGTCAGCGCTGCAAGTAACGCCTTCGTGTCCAGGGCGCCGGACAGGCGCAGGACGACGGGAACGTTGTAGGTGGCGCTGGGTCCTTCGAGCCGGTGCAGGAACCACAGGCGGCGCTGCGCGAACGACAACGGCATCCGCCGCGGACGCGTCCGGGGCGTGAGCGCGGGACGCTCGACCGGGTTCGTGGACGTTTCGACCGCGCGTGCCAGGGCCGCGACGGTCGGTGCCGCGAACAGGTCGCGGATGACGAGATCCGCCCCGATCACGGCCCGGATACGGCCGATCAGACGCATCGCGAGAAGGGAATGCCCGCCCAGGTCGAAGAAACTGTCGTCCACACCGATCCGGTCGACGCCCAGAACCTCGGTGAACAGCCCGGCCAGGATCTCCTCACGCGCATCACGCGGCGCCCGCGACGGTCCCGCCGCACCGCTGTACTCGGGTGCCGGCAGAGCCTTGCGGTCCAGCTTCCCGTTCGGCATCAACGGCAGCGTCTCCAGGAGCACCACGGCTGCGGGCACCATGTACTCCGGCAACCGCGCGCCAACGGCCTTCCTCACCTGCGCCACGTCCACAGGCCCGTCGGCCACGACATAGCCGACCAGACGCCGGTCACCGGGCCGGTCCTCACGGATCACGGCAACAGCACCCGCGACACCCGGACACGCCGCCAACGCAGCCTCAACCTCACCCAGTTCGATGCGGAAGCCGCGCAGCTTCACCTGATCGTCCGCGCGCCCCAGGAACTGCAGCGTGCCGTCGTTGTTCCAGGAGGCGAGGTCCCCGGTGCGGTACATCCGCGACCCGGCGGGCCCGTAGGGGTCGGCGACGAACCGCTCCGCGGTCAGCCCCGGCCGGTTCAGATAACCACGCGCGACACCCGCCCCCGCCACATACAACTCACCCGGCACCCCGGGCGGAACCGGAGACAACGACTTGTCCAGGACATAGGTGCGCACATTCGCGATCGGCCGGCCGATCGGCGGCACCACCACACCCGACAACGCATCACTCAACGTCGCACAGACCGTCGTCTCCGTCGGCCCATACGCGTTGACCATCCGCCGGCCAACCGACCAACGCCCGACCGTATCCGGGTCACAGGCCTCACCACCCACCACAACCGTCACCGACTCCGGGACCCGTGCCACATCCAGCACACCCAGCGCCGAAGGCGGCACCATGCAATACGTCACACCCGCCTCGGACAGCACACGCGCAAGAGCGGCACCCGGAACCAGCTCCTGCACACCCGCCACCACCAGCGCCGCCCCCGACAGCAACGCCAGACTCCAGTCCCACGTGGCCGCATCGAAACTCGGAGAGGCGAACTGCAACACACGACTACCCGGACCCACACCAAGACGAGGCCCCGAAGCCTGCACCAGACTCACCAGACCGGCATGCGTCACCACCACACCCTTGGGCACACCCGTCGACCCCGAGGTATAGATGACATAGGCAGGATGCGCCGGCTCAGGCCCGTCCGCAGCCAGAACCGTTGGATCTACGCCAGCCAACTCGGCCTGAACAGCCGGGTCGTCGAGCCGCACCACAGGTGTGCCGTGCTCCCACAGATGCGTCGTCGACGCGTCCGTCACCACCAGCGCCGGGCGCGCGTCCCGGACCATGAAACGGATCCGGTCCACCGGATAACCAGTATCGACGGGCAGATACGCCGCCCCCGCCTTCCACACCGCGAGAACCGCCACCACCAGCTCCGGCGACCGCGGCAACGCAAGCGCCACCAACTGCTCCGGCCCCACACCCCGGTCCACCAACAACCGCGCCAGCCGGTTCGCCCGCGCATCCAACTCACCGTAAGAAAACACGGTGCTGCCGTCCCCCGACACCACCGCCACCGCATCCGGCGCCTCCGCAACCCTGCCCGCAAACACGGCCGGCGCCGTACCCGCCCGCACCTCCCCCACCGGACCGGCACCCCACACACCGATCACCCGCTCCCGCTCACCAGCCGAGAGCAACTCCACCGACCCGACCCGCTCCCCCGCATCCCCAGCCACCGCCGTCAGGATCCGCACAAGGGATTCGGCAACGACAGTGACCGCTTCGCGATCGATGCGGTCAGCTCGGAAGTCCAACCGCAGTCTGAGTGCGTCACCCGGAACCACGGCGAGGCTCAACGGATAGTGAGTGGCGTCGCGACCTTGCGTAGCCGTGACCTTGAGGTGGGCTGACCGGCGATCGGCGGAGGTGTCGCGGTCAGCGGGGAAGTTCTCCACAGCCATGACCGTGTCGAACGCGCCATCGAGTCCGGCGGCCCGCTGGATCTCCGTCAGGGACAGGTGCTGGTGCGGCAGCAACGCACCCTGTTCGGACTGGACACGCACAGCCAGATCGGCCCACGTGTCCTCCGCCCCCAACCGCACCCGGACCGGCACCGTGTTGATGAACAGGCCGATCATGCTCTCGACACCCGGAATCTCGGGCGACCGCCCCGACACCACGGCACCGAAGACCACATCGTCCTGACCGGTCATCCGGCCGAGGAGCACACCCCACGCGCACTGCACCAACGTGCTCAAAGTGACGCCCAGGCGACGGGCCTGGGCTTGCAGCGTGGCCGTGGTCTCCTGCGGAAGATGCGTGACGAAGCGTTCCGGGAAGGCCGCTGTTGCCTCGTCGGATGCCGCGGCGGCGGCCGGCGTGGTCAACAGGGTGGGTTCCGCACCGGTCAGCGCGGCGGTCCAGGCTTCGCGGGCACCGTCGCGGTCCTGCTCGGAGAGCCAGACCAGGTATTCCCGGTAGGGCATGACAGGAGGGAGGTCGCTGTCATCGCCCTTTGCTTCGTACAGGGCGAGCAGTTCACGCACCATCAGCGACGACGACCAGCCGTCGACCAGCACGTGATGCTGGGTGATGACCACTCGACTACGGTCGGCCGCGGCTTCGCCGTCGAGGTGTCTGATGAGCGCCATGCGCAGCAGAGGGGGACGGTCAAGGTCGAAGCGACGGGCCCGCTCGGCATCGGCGAACGACCGCAGCTCGGTTTCGGTCTCCACGGGCGACAGATGGGTGAGGTCGACCTCGACCCACGGCAACTCGACCTCGCGCGCGATGACTTGCACCGGTTCCTCGAGGTCGTCGACCCAGAACGCGGCTCGCAGGTTCGCGTGCCGGTCGAGTAGGGCCTGACCGGCCGCGCGCAGGGCCACGGCGTCCAGGGCGCCCTCGAAGTTCAGGATCAACTGCACGACATAGGCATCCGGTCCCTCACGGTCGGCAAGGGCGTGGTAAACGAGCCCTTCCTGAAGCGGCGACAGCGGCCAGATGTCCTCAAGCTCATGCGACAAGGTCGATCCACTCTCCGTATCGGGCGCTATAACGTGTCGAGGAACCCCATTGCAGTGCACGCGACCACTTCACCCGAGCTGGGCCGCAGCCGTCCGCCTACCGACTTCCGTGCCGACTGGAGGCGGCGGGAAGACTGAGCGGCGGTGTGTCGTACACACCGGTCATCATTATCTTGAGCAGTCGCGTACGAGGAAGAAAAGGCGCCTGCCATCGGTATGGCCCAGGAATTTCGGGAAGGATGTCGGTTCGACTGCCGGCCGACCCGAGTTTTCAGAGCGCAACTCGCCGGCCCTTACATGTCTGCGGTGCCTCTACGTGGAATCCCTCCACGCCCCCTGTGCATTCAAAGCGATACCCCCGTAACGCAGCCATGAGTTACGGGGAGACTACAACCGTCGACTGCACCCTGTACATGTGACGCCCGTCACAACGTCTTGCGACTCAGGCCGGAGTTGGATTTTGCTACTACACAGGGACACAGACACGCAGAGCGGGACGGTGCCACTCAGACCTGCCGTAGAGGGCGCACGCCGGATCTGCGGTGCATTCGAAAACGCCAGAGCCGGCTCGACGCTCTGTGTGATTACATAGACGCCCGGCGAGCGCCGGGGGGACGCGCGTCGCTGCGGAGGACTTGGATGTCTGGTCCGATAAATGAGCAATGGCCCTTAACAGCTGCCCAGTCAGGGGTATGGTTTGCCACCTCTTTCGGGCCCGGCTCCTCGGTCTACAATGTCGGCGAGCGCGTCGAGATCCACGGACCCGTTGATCTGGGAATTCTCGAGAAGGCGTACCAGGCGGTCCTCGCAGAAGCCGAAACGCTGCGGCTCGTCATTGCAGAGGGGCCGGACGGTCCGATTCAAATTCCTGACCGCACCGTTCAAGTCGCCGTGCGACGGTTGGACTTCACCGGACAGGAAGATCCGAGCGCGGCAGCCGAAGCATGGATGGCGTCGGACGTGGAGACCGCGTTCGATCTCGCGCAGGGACCTCTGTACGCGCCCGCGCTGCTCACGGTCGGCCCGGACCTCCATATTCTGTACAGCCGTTACCACCACGTCATCATGGATGCCTGGAGTTCCGCGCTGATCACTCGGCGCACGGCCCAACTCTACTCGGACATGGTGGCGGGTCGTCCGGACAGCGGCACCCCGTTCTGTTCGTTCCGTAATCTGCTGGAACGCGAGCAGTCCTATCGGGCTTCGGAAGAGTGCGAAGCCGACCGCCAATACTGGCTCAAACGTCTGCAGGATGCACCTGACCCGGTAAGGCTTTCCAACCGACCATACCGCCGACCCCAGAGGATTCTCCGTAGGCGGACCACGCTCAGTACAGACCTGTCGGATCAGCTGCGTCTCGCCGCTGCTGGACTCGGCGTAAGCCTGTCGGTATTGGCGGTCACGGCGACCGCCGCATACGTCAGCGCTGTCACCGGAGAAAGCGCCATATCCGTCGGACTTCCCCTGGCCGGCCGCCTGGACGAGGTCGAACGCAACACACCGGGAATGACGGTCAATGTCGTCCCACTACGCATCACGGTGAGCCCTGAACTATCCGTGAGAAAACTGGCCAGACACGTCTGGACCCAGACGACCCGAGCGTCACGTCACGGCCGATACCGCATGGAGGATCTGCGTCACGAACTCCTCCGAATGTCGGGCGACATCCTTCCTTACGGGCCCGTGGTCAATGCCATGACATTCGACTACGCCATCCGCTTCGGCGATCAGCCGGTGGAAGCCAGCAGCCTCTCGCAGCGTTACACCGAAGACTTCTCCTTCACCTTCTTCGAAGGCTCCCATGAAGGTCGAATCGAGGTGTACTTCGACGCGAACGACCGTATGTACAGTGGGACGGAGATGGACGCCCACGTAGCGCGATTCCTGCTCTACCTGGAACGCATGACGGGAGCTCTCCCTGACCAGCCGATCGGCTCGGTCAGCTTGCTCAGCGCTGGTGAGCGTGAGCGTGTGGTGGGGGTGTGGGGTAACGGTCCGGCGGTCCCCGTGCCTGCGGCGACGGCGTCGGCCTTGTTCGAGGCACAGGCTGCTCAGGCTCCGGCGGCTGCGGCGCTGATGGCGCCGGATGGCGGCACGATCTGTTCGTACGGCGAGTTGAACGCGCGGGCGAACCGGCTTGCGCGATTGCTGGTCGAACGGGGCGTGGGACCGGAGCAGTTGGTGGCGCTCGCGCTGCCGCGGTCGCCGGAGCTGGTAGTCGGCATGTTGGCCGTACTCAAAGCGGGCGCGGCGTACCTGCCGGTGGACGTGGAGTATCCGGTGGAGCGAGTTCGCTTCATGCTGGAGGACTCCCGTCCTAGCGTGGTGCTGGTGGACTCCGCCTCCACACTGCCGGAGCTTGCCCATGGGTGCGACGTAGTCTGCGTGAGCGATCCGATGGTTGAAGATCGCCTGGCAAGCTTGTCGGCGGCTGATCTGGCGAACGCGGACCGGCTGGGTGTGTCAGCGCCGGAGCATCCGGCGTACGTCATCTACACCTCGGGCTCGACCGGCACCCCCAAGGGTGTGGTGACACACCATACGGGCCTGGTGAATCTCGCTCTCGGGCAGAGCGAGCAGTGGGGGATCGATGCGGGTAGCCGTGTGCTGCAGTTCGCGTCACCCAGCTTCGACGCCGCCGCGTCGGAGATCTTCACGGCCCTGCTGACGGGCGGTGCGCTGGTTCTGGCAGGCCGGGAAGAACTGACTCCCGGGGACGCATTGACGAGTGTGCTGTCCGGCGCGGGCGTGACGCACTGCACTCTCCCGCCATCCGCACTGAGGCTCCTGGACCCGGCGAGCGTCCCGGCAGCGATGACGCTGATCGTGGCCGGCGAGGCCTGTGACCCGGATACGGTCGGGCGTTGGTCGGTTGGCCGGCGGATGGTCAACGCGTACGGGCCGACCGAGACGACGGTCTGTGCGACGTTGAGTGATGCGTTGTCGGGTGTGGTGGTGCCGCCGATCGGCCGGCCGATCGCGAATGTGCGCACCTATGTCCTGGACAAGTCGTTGTCTCCGGTTCCGGCGGGGGTGCCGGGTGAGTTGTATGTGGCGGGGGCGGGTGTCGCGCGTGGTTATCTGAACCGGCCGGGGCTGACTGCGGAGCGGTTCGTCGCCGATCCCTACGGGCCCGCCGGGTCGCGGATGTACCGCACCGGGGACCTCGCCTCCTGGAACAACGACGGCACGCTGCAGTTCCTGGGCCGCGCGGACGACCAGGTGAAGCTGCGCGGCTTCCGCATTGAACTGGGTGAGGTTGAGGCCGCGTTGGCGGCGTGCCCGGGTGTCGCGGGTGCTGTTGCCGTGATCCGTGAGGACCGGCCCGGTGACCGGCGTCTGGTCGGCTATGTCGTGGCCGACGGGCCTGTCGACGTGGCGCAGGTGAGGAAGGCCGTTGGCGCGCGGCTGCCGGAGTACATGGTGCCCGCGGTCGTGGTCGCCCTCGATGAGCTGCCGTTGATGCCGAACGGGAAGCTGGACCGCAAGGCTCTGCCGGCACCCGAGTACAGCGGTGCGGCGGGACCGTCGCGGGCTCCGCGTGATGCGCGTGAGGAGATCCTGGCCGGGCTGTTCACCGAGGTTCTGGGCGTCGACCGGATCGGTGTGGACGACAGTTTCTTCGACCTGGGCGGGCATTCCCTTCTCGCGATGCGTCTGATCGGCCGTATCCGGGCCGTGATCGGGGCGGATCTCGTCATCCGCGACCTGTTCGCGGCCCCGACCGTCGCGGCCCTGGCACGCACGGTCGAAACGTCCACGAACCCGGTCGAGCGTCCCGCGCTCACGCCCCGGACGCGTCCGCAGCGGATGCCGTTGTCGTTCGCGCAGCGCCGCCTGTGGTTCCTGCACCGGCTCGAAGGACCCAGCGCCACCTACAACGTACCCGTCGTCCTGCGCCTGTCCGGCGCCCTGGACGTCGATGCTCTGCGAGCCGCCCTCCAGGATGTCGTGGCACGCCATGAGGCGTTGCGCACCGTCTTCCCGGACAGCGACGGCCAGCCGTACCAGGACATCCGCCCGGTCGCCGAAGCCCGGCCGGTGATGGACGTCGAGTCGGTCACCGAGACGGAACTGGCCGCTGCGGTGGACCGCGCCGTGCGTCATCCCTTCGACCTCGCGACCGACCTTCCGCTTCGCGCAACCCTGTTCACCGTTGACGACGCCGCCGACGAGCACGTACTGGTCCTGGTGATCCACCACATCGCCGGTGACGGCTGGTCGATGGGCCCCCTGGCCCGCGATCTGAGCACGGCATACGCGGCTCGGCGCACGGGCCGTGCTCCGGCCTGGACGCCGCTGCCCGTGCAGTACGCCGACTACACCCTGTGGCAACACGAACTCCTCGGCGACGAACACGACCCCGACAGCCTGCTCTCCACCCAACTCAACCACTGGAAGCAGACTCTGGCCGGGTTGCCTGAGCGCATCGAGCTGCCGACCGACCGCCCGTATCCGGAACAGGCCGGATACGAGGGAGCGTTGGCGCCGGTGTGGGTGGACGCCGAGGTACACCGGGCGTTGATCCGTCTTGCGCGGTCGCGGCAGACGACGGTGTTCATGGTGCTGCAGGCCGCTGTGGGCGTGCTACTGCACCGCCTCGGCGCGGGCACGGACATCCCCGTCGGCACGCCGGTCGCCGGCCGTGGCGAGGAGGAACTGGACGACCTGGTCGGCTTCTTCGTCAACACGCTGGTGCTGCGCACCGACCTGTCCGGCGACCCCACCTTCGCCGAACTCCTGGACCGCGTCCGCGAAACGAATCTGAGCGCGTACTCCCATCAGGACGTGCCCTTCGAGGGTCTGGTCGAAGCGGTCAACCCGACACGGTCCCTGGCCCACCACCCCCTCTTCCAGGTCATGCTCGCCCTCAACAACAACCCGCCTGGCGAGCCGGCCTTCGACGGCGTCACGGCCACTCCCCAGACCGTCCGCTCCCAGTCCGCCCGGATGGACCTGTCCGTCAGTCTCGCCGAACATCACGACGACGACGACGGCGCCGGGATCAGTGGCGTGATCTCCTACCGCACCGACCTGTTCGACCACGGCACGGTCACAGCCATGGCCGAGCGGCTCATCCGCGTGCTCAAGAGCGTCGCCACGGACGTGGAGCGGCGCGTGGGCTCGATCGAGCTGCTGTCCGACGACGAGCGGCACCGCCTGCTGGAGGAGTGGAACGCCGCTGCCGCTCCCCTCCCTACGGGCACACTTCCGGAGCTGTTCCAGGACCAGGCCGAGACCAATCCGGACGCCGTCGCCCTGATCTGCGACGGCATCCACATCACCTACGACCAGCTCAACACCCGCGCCAACCGTCTGGCGCGGCTCCTGATCGAGCGGGGCGCCGGCCCCGAACACATCGTCGCCCTCGCCCTCCCCCGCTCGCCGGAACTGATCACCGCCCTGCTCGCGGTACTCAAGACGGGCGCCGCCTACCTGCCCATCGACACGGCCTACCCGGTCGACCGCATCCACTTCATGCTGGAGGACGCCCGGCCCACCCTGGTTCTCACCCATGCCGCCACCAGCGGCCTCTGGACCGAGAACACTCCCACCGTCCTCCTCGACGACCCCGCTGTCCAGACCCGGTTGGCCACCCGCGTGGGCACCGACCCGACCGACACGGACCGCGTAGCGCCACTGGATTCCGCCCAGCCCGCGTACGTCATCTACACCTCGGGCTCGACCGGCACCCCCAAGGGTGTGGTGACGCACCACACGGGCGTGGTGAATCTTTCTCTCGGACAGAGCGCGCGGTGGGGAATCGGTGCGGGTAGCCGTGTGCTGCAGTTCGCGTCGCCCAGCTTCGACGCCGCCGCGTGGGAGATACTCACAACCCTGCTGACCGGCGGCGCGCTGGTCCTGGCAGGCCGGGAAGAACTGACTCCCGGGGACGCATTGACGAGTGTGCTGTCCGGCGCGAGCGTCACGCACTGCAATCTCCCGCCATCCGCGCTGAGCGTCCTGGACCCGGCGAGTGTTCCGGCAGCGATGACGCTGATCGTGGCAGGCGAGGCCTGCGACCCTGACACGGTCGGACGCTGGTCCGAGGGCCGGCGGATGGTCAACGCCTACGGTCCTACGGAGACCACGGTCTGCGCAACCGTGAGTGATGCCTTGTCGGGTGCGGTGGTGCCGCCCATCGGCCGGCCGATCGCAAACGTGCGCACCTACGTCCTGGACGAGGGCCTGTCTCCCGTGCCGCCCGGGGTGCCCGGTGAGTTGTACGTGGCCGGGACCGGTGTCGCGCGCGGCTATCTGAACCGGCCCGGACTGACCGCGGAGCGGTTCGTCGCCGACCCCTACGGCCCCGCCGGGTCCCGCATGTACCGCACCGGCGACCTCGCCTCCTGGAACAACGACGGAACCCTGCGCTACCTCGGCCGCACCGACGACCAAGTGAAACTGCGCGGCTTCCGCATCGAACTCGGTGAAGTTGGCGCCGCGTTGAGAGCATGTCCCGGTGTCGCCGGCGCTGTCGCCGTCATCCGTGAGGACCGGCCCGGCGACCGGCGCCTGGTCGGCTATGTCGTGGCCGGTGAGGGCGTCGACGTTGCGCAGGTGAGGAAGGCCGTTGGCGCACGGCTGCCGGAGTACATGGTGCCCGCAGCCGTGATCGCCCTCGACGAGCTGCCCCTGATGCCGAACGGGAAGCTGGATCGCAAGGCACTGCCCGCACCCGACTATGCGCCGGCCACCCGCACACGCGCCCCGAGCACCCCGAAGGAGAAGACCTTCACGGCCCTCTTCGCCGACGTCCTCGGCCTCGACCCCGACCGAGTCGGCGTCGACGACGGCTTCTTCGCCCTGGGCGGCGACAGCATCAGCTCGATCGTCCTCGTCAGCCGCGCCCGCGAACACGGCCTCGACCTCACCCCCCGCGACATCTTCCAGCATCACACGGCCGGACAACTCGCCGCGAGAACAGAGATCCTGGCGGAGCCGGACAGTGCGTCGAAGGTGGACGACGGAACCGGCTCGGTGCCACTGACGCCCATCATGCGGTGGCTCGTCGAGCCCGATCACTCGTACGAGGCGTTCTTCCAATCGCGGCTGGTCCAGGTCCCCGCGGATGTCGGACGCGACCGACTGGCGCACGCCCTGCAGTCCCTCATCGACCGTCACGACGTCCTGAGGGCCCGCCTGGTGCGGGACGAAGGCCAGGGCGACTGGGCCCTGCACATTCCTCCGCCGCGAAGCCCACATGCGCTGACGGCCGACGCGGCTCTGACCCGAGTGGACTGTGCCGGCGGGACCGCGGCCGAGCGCGAGCAGCTGCTGGCCGAACACGCCACGCAGGCACAGAGCCGTCTGGCACCGCGCGACGGGGTCATGCTGCAGGCCGTCTGGTTCGATCACGGCCCCCAGGAACCGGGCCGACTGCTGCTGACGATCCACCACCTCGTCGTGGACGGCGTGTCGTGGCGCATACTCCTGCCCGACCTCGCCGCCGCAGGCGCATCGGTACTCGCCGGCCGCACGCCGGAGCCGGCGACGGTTCCCACCTCCTTCAAGCGCTGGGCGGAGCAGCTCCAGGCACGCGCGACTGAGCCACAGAGCACCGCCTCCCTGCGGCACTGGACCGACATCCTGTCTGTCCCCGAGCCTCCTGTCGGTAGCCGGAGGGTGGGCTCAGGCGACGACACGGCGGCGCGGCTCGACACGCTGCGCGTGACAGTTCCGGTGGGATTGTCGGAAGCGCTGCTCACACGGGTGCCCACCACGCTGCACGCCGGCGTCGAAGACGTGCTCCTGACGGCGTTCTCACTCGCGCTGGCCCAGTGGCGGACCGGGCGCGGTGTGCCGAGTGCCTCCGGTGCGACGTCCGTCCTGGTCGATGTCGAGGGGCATGGGCGGGAGGAACTGTTCGCGGGCGCCGACACCTCACGGACGGTGGGCTGGTTCACCGCGGTCGCCCCGGTACGGCTCGATCCGGGCAGGGTGTCCTGGGGCGAGGTCCAACGCGGCGGGCCGGCCGCCGGGCGGGCTCTGCAGCGGGTCAAGGAGCAGCTTCGTGCCGCGTCGGAGCTGCGGATCAACTACGGCCTCTTGCGCTATCTCAACCCTGAGACGGCGCCGGTACTCTCCGCGCTTCCCGAAGCACAGGTGGCGTTCAACTACTTCGGGCGGGTCGGCCTGCGTCGTCCCCACCATCAGGGTGACTGGCAACAGGTGAGCGGCCATGCGGCCACCGGTGGACTCGACCCCCGGATGCGTCTCACGCACGCGCTCATGGTGAACGCGGCAGCAATGGAGGGCCCGTCCGGCCTGGAACTGTCCGCGACGTGGTCATGGCCGCGCGATGTCCTGGCGCTCGCGGATGTGGAGCAGCTCAGCAAGGGCTGGGTCACGTATCTCCAGGCGTTGACCGCGCACGCCGACGGACCCGACTCGGTCGGCCGGACGCCCTCGGACCTCTCCCTCGTCAGCCTCAGCCAGAGCCAGATCGACCGACTTGAGAAGAAGTGGCGTGGAAGACGGTGACGCCCTCACGGGTCACGGCCGCCGCCCTGTTTTGATCATGCGAGTAGGAGTGTGATGTCGCAGTGACTGCCGTCTATGAGGACGAAGCCGTCCGATCCCGTGTTCTCGATTTCCTGTCGCGGTACGTGGACGACCCGGCGGAACTGGAAGGCATACAACTGATCACCGGTGGGGTGCTCACCTCGCTGGCGACCGTCTCGCTCGTCAGTCACCTCGAGAAGGAGTTCGGCATCGGCATCGATGACGACGACCTGGAGATCGAGAACTTCGACACCCTGGACAGCATCGTGCGGTTCGTGCGGGGGAAGCAGACATGAGGCAGCCGCCGCTGACCGCGGACGAGCTGGGACGACTGCTGCTGCCGCTGGCCGACGAGATAGAGGCGGCCAAGACGGTGCCTCCGGCCGTCATCGCGACGATCGTCCGGTCCGGTGCGATGGCCGCGATGGTGCCCGCGGAGTACGGGGGGCGGCCACTCAGCCACCAGGCGTACGGGGAGCTGAACCGGGCGGTGGCCCGTACCTCGGCGTCGTTGCAGAGCCTCTTGACCGTGCACGGAATGGTGTGCGCGAGCCTGAGTCGCTGGGCGTCGCAGGCCACTCGGCAGCGGGTGCTGCCACGCCTTGCCTCCGGGGAACTCGTCGGGGCATTCGGCCTCACCGAGGACGGTGCGGGCAGCGACGCCCGGTCCATCGAGACGACGGCGACACCGGAAGCAGGACCGGACGGCGCCGGTGCGGCGGCCTCCGTGTGGCGCCTGGACGGCACGAAGCGCTGGCTGTCCTTCGGTCAACTCGCCGATTGCTTCCTGGTCTTCGCCATGCACGGCGACCGAAGCGTGGGCTTCCTCGTCCAGCGGGACGACCCAGGCGTCACGGTGGTCCCCAGCCGGCCCACCAGTGGCTTCCGCAGCGCCATGCTGGCCGATCTGCACCTGGAAGGCTGCCGCGTCCCGGCCGACCGCATGGTGGGCCGCCCCGGCTTCGGTGTGTCACAAGTGGCGGGTGACGCACTGTCGCTGGGAAGGCTCTGCGTCGCATACGGTTCCCTCGGGCTCGCCGAGGCATGCTGCGACGCGATCCTCGGCCACACCAGCAGCCGCAAGCAGTTCGGCGGACGGCTGATCGATCTGCAGCTTGTCCGCGGTCTGGTCGGCGACGCCGTCCTCGGCACCGAGGCGGCGCGGCTCCTGTGCGAGCGTGCGGCGCGGTCCATGGACGCGCAGGACGACTGGCTGATCCAGCACGTACTGGCCGCCAAACTGGCAGCCTCCCGCGCGGCGGAGACGGCGGCGGGCGCTGCGGCCCAACTGCACGGCGCGGCGGGCTTGGTGGACGGGGGCCCGGTGGACCGCTGGGTGCGGGACGCACGGGTGATGCAGATCATCGAGGGCAACACACAGCTGCTGCAGGATCTTCTGGCCGAGCAGAGCCTTCAGCGTTTCCGGGTACGCAGCCGCCACCCGCAATTTCCGTTCGAAGCAGGAGCTGACTGTGCCGAGTGAGCTGGTCAAGTGTGTCGTCTGGGACCTGGACGACACCGTGTGGGACGGCATACTGTCCGAAGGGTCCGGAGTGAGGTTGCGCCCCGGCGTCCGTGAGCTGATCGACACGCTCGACCAGCGCGGCATCCTGCAGTCGATCGTCAGCAAGAACGACGAAAAGGCCGCGCTCACCGAACTCGAACGACTGGGCATTCGCCATTACTTCCTCGTCCCGCACGTCTCGTGGCAGCCGAAGTCGGGACTGATCCACAGCATCGCGCAGAGGCTCAACATCGGCCTCGAATCAGTGATGTTCATAGACGACTCCGCCTTCGAGCGGGCCGAGGTCGAGTTCGCGCACCCGCAGGTGCGGTGCGTGGATCCGGCCGCGACCGCGGACCTGCTCGACCGCCCGGAGCTGTCCAGGCCGGTGACCGAGGACGGGCGCGCCCGCCGAACGATGTATCTGCAGGCGGAGGAGCGCAACGAGTACGAGAAGTCCTATGCCGGCCCGCAGGTCGAGTTCCTCCGGTCGCTGCGGATGAGCCTCACGGTCGCGGTGGCCACCCCCGAGGACCTGGAACGCGCTGCCGAACTCACCGAGCGCACACACCAGCTCAACACCACCGGCCTGACGTTCTCGAAAGCGGAGCTGCGTGAACTGATGGGGCAGTCGGACCACACACTCCTGGTCGCCCGGCTCACGGACCGCTTCGGCACTTACGGCACCATCGGCCTCGCCCTGGTCGGCAAGACGGCGGAAGAATGGCGGATCCGCCTTTTCCTGATGTCCTGCCGTGTGATGGGCCGCAACGTCGGAGGCGCGATCCTACGGTATCTGGCCCAGTCGGCCGAGGCCGAACAGGTACGCCTGACAGCAGACTTCAAACCGACCGATGTCAACAAGTCGATGTACACCGTCTACCGCTTGGCGGGGTTCAAGAAGACTGCCGTCGAGGGCCCTGTGCAGGTGCTGGAAATGGCACCCGGCCTACAGCACACCTATCCCGACTACCTCGACCTGTCACTGCCCGACACCACCGACTGAGAGCTACGGGCTCGGAGCGTCCTTGGTGTGAATCGCCGTGCTGTCGAACCGGTACGGCACCGGCTCGATCTCGAGACATTCCGTTGAGGAGAGTGCCATGACCCTGCTGACCACGTGGTCGGATTCCGACCCCGGCACCGTCGTACGCCGTACCATCGATCCCGGTGAGATCGCCGCCGCCCTGGCGCCTGCCGGGGTCCGCTACGAGCAGTGGGCATTGCGTGCCGGCCTGCCCGACAACTGCGAGCCCGCGGCCGTGCTGCATGCCTATCGGGAACAGGTGGGCGCCCTGGTCGCCGCCGAGGGGTTCGCCAGCGTTGACGTCGTGGGGCTGCGCCCGCGGAAGGATCTGGGGTGGCGGCTGACCGCCAAGGCCGAGCGGAAGAAGTTCCTCAGTGAGCACACGCACGATGACGACGACGAGGTGCGGTTCTTCGTGGCGGGGGCCGGGGCCTTCTATCTGCACGTCGATCGTGAAGTGCATGCCGTGCTGTGCGAGGCCGGGGATCTGCTGAGGGTGCCGCGTGGGACGAAGCACTGGTTCGACATGGGGGCTTCGCCGTCATTCACCGTCATTCGCTTCTTTCACGAAGAGGACGGGTGGATCGGCAACTTCACCGGTAGCGACATCGCTTCGAAATTCCCTGATTTCGACGCCCTCGTAGCGGCGCGCACGGCCGTCTGATCCCGGAGGATCAGCGCCACGGCCCCCGATGACGCTCCGGGTCAGCCCAGGAAGCTCAGCCGCACCTGACGGTTGGGATTGTCCTTGTTCGTGTCCACCAGGCAGACCGACTGCCAGGTGCCGAGTTCCAGGCGGCCGTCGATCACCGGCAGGGTGGCGTGCGGGGGGACGAAGGCGGGCAGGACGTGGTCGCGGCCGTGGCCGGGGCTGCCGTGGCGGTGCTGCCAGCGGTCGTCGGCCGGAAGCAGGGAGTGCAGGGCGGCGAGCAGGTCGTCGTCGCTGCCCGCGCCCGTCTCGATGACCGCGATCCCGGCGGTGGCGTGGGGGACGAAGACGTTGAGCAGGCCGTCCCGGCCGGCCGCCACCTCGCGGAGGAAGGACTCGCAGTCACCGGTGATGTCGGCGACCCGCTCCGTGGAGCCGGTGGCGAGGTTGATGACTCGGGTGGTGAAGGCATTCGACATGCCTCCATCCTGACGCACGCGGCGCGTGGCGGGCGGGAACGTCGGGCCGGGGACACGGTCCCGGGAAGATCGGGAGCGGGCACACCGTTGGTAGAAGCGTGAACAACATACGCGAGGTCGAGGTCGTGGTCGTCGGGGCCGGTCAGGCGGGGCTGGCCGGCGCGTACCACCTGCGGCGCACCGGGTTCGAGCCCGAGCGCGACTTCGTGGTGCTCGACCACTCCCCCGGCGCCGGCGGCGCCTGGCAGTTCCGCTGGCCGTCGCTGACGTACGGCAAGGTGCACGGCATGCACTCCCTGCCCGGCATGGAGCTGACCGGCGCCGATCCGGCGCGGCCGTCCTCCGCGGTCGTCGCCGAGTACTTCGCGGCGTACGAGCGCGCCTTCGACCTGCGGGTGAGGCGCCCCGTCGACGTCCGCGCGGTGCGCGAGGGAGAAGGCGGGCGGCTGCTCGTGGAGACCTCGGACGGCACCTGGTCGACACGGGCGCTGATCAACGCCACCGGCACCTGGGACCGTCCCTTCTGGCCGCGTTACCCGGGCCAGGAGACCTTCCGGGGACGGCAGTTGCACACCGCCCAGTACGCCGGCCCCGAGGAGTTCGCCGGGCAGCGGGTGATCGTGGTGGGCGGCGGCGCGTCGGGCACGCAGCACCTGCTGGAGATCGCCCCGCACGCCGCGGCCACCACCTGGGTGACCCGGCGGCCCCCCGTGTTCCGGGAGGGACCGTTCGACGAGGACGCGGGCCGGGCGGCCGTGGCGCTCGTGGAGGAGCGGGTGCGGATGGGCCTGCCCCCGAGGAGCGTGGTCTCGGTGACGGGACTGCCGCTCAACGACGCCGTCCGCGCGGGCCTGGAGTCCGGCGTGCTGGACCGCCGGCCCATGTTCGACCGGATCACGCCCGACGGGGCCGAGTGGAGCGACGGCCGGCGGGTGGCCGCCGACGCCATCCTGTGGGCCACCGGGTTCCGGGCCGCCATCGAGCACCTGAGGCCGCTGCGGCTGCGGGAGGCGGGCGGCGGCATCCGCGTCGAGGGGACGCGCGCGGTCGCGGATCCGCGGGTCCACCTCGTCGGTTACGGGCCGTCGGCCAGCACCGTCGGCGCCAACCGGGCGGGACGCGCGGCCGTACGGGACATCAGGCGGCTGCTGGCCGGGGAGCAGGCCGTCGCCGCGTGACGCTCCACCGGATCACCGGCCGCCACCGGCCCGGGACGAGGCGTTCCGCGGGTCGCGGTCGGACTCTGCGACATTGCGCCGGTGCTCGGCGTAGTCGGCGGTGAAGCGGGTGTCGCCGGGCTTGACCGTGACGAAGTACAGCCAGTCGCCCGGGGTCGGGTCGATCGCGGCGCGCATCGCGTCGTCGCCCGGGTTTCCGATGGGCGTGGGCGGCAGGCCCATCCGCTGATACGAGTTGTACGGGCTGTCGATCCGGGTGTCCTGCTCGGTCGTCGTGAGCGTGGAACGGCCCAGGGCGTAGTTGATGGTGGAGTCCATCTGCAGCGGCATGCCGCGCTCCAGCCGGTTGAAGATCACCCGGGCCACCTTGCCCATGTCGTCCTTGGTCGCGGCCTCCGCCTGGACGATGCTGGCGACGGTGACCGCCTGGTAGACGTTCAGCGCGTTGCGCTGGGCGCCCGCGGCGACCGGGGCGCCGTGGAACTTCTTCTTCGCCGTGTCGACCATGGACGCCAGCAGTTTCTCCGGGGTCGGCTGCCCACCGAGCGGGTAGGTCGCCGGGAAGAGGTAGCCCTCGGGGTTGCCCTCGGCGTCGTCCGGCAGCTTCAGATCGGCCCTGGCCAGGGACTTCCTTGCGGTGCCGGCGGGCAGGTCCAGGGCCTTGTCGACGGCCTCGTAGACCTGGGTCGCGCGCCGGCCCTCGGGGATCACCAGGGACGTGGGCCGCGACTCGCCCGCGTCGTCCGTCAGCAGCAGCGGCACCGCCACGGCGGCTCCCACCACGAGCGCACCGGTCGCGATCAGGGCGATCCGGCCCCGCCGCGTCAGCCGGACCGTGCCCCTCGGCGGACCCGGGAACCTCGGGGGACGCGGGGGTCCCGGAGGTCCCGGGGGTCCCGGGGGTCCCGGGGGTCCCGGGGTGTTCGGGAATCCCGGGGTTCGCGGACTCCTCGGACTCCTCGCGCTCCGTCGCGGAGTGTTCATCTGCATGCGGGCACGGTAACCCCCCAGTCACCACAAACCCGGCATATCGTCATCCTGTCGGCTCCAGTCGGGCGTCTCGCCGCACCAGGGCCGCGTAACGCCCGTTCAGCGCCAGCAGCTCCTCGTGCGTGCCCTGCTCGGCCAGGCGGCCCGCGTCGAGGACCACGATCCGGTCGGCGCCCCGGACGGTGGACAGGCGGTGGGCGATGGTGATGGTGGTGCGGTTGGCGGACAGGGCGTCGATGGCGTCCTGCACGGCGGCCTCGGTGCGGGTGTCCAGGGCGCTGGTCGCCTCGTCGAGAACGAGGACGGGCGGGTCGCGCAGGATGGTGCGGGCGATGGCGAGGCGCTGCTTCTCCCCGCCGGAGAAGCGGTGGCCGCGTTCACCGACGACCGTGTCGTAGCCGTCGGGCAGGGCGGCGATGTGGTCGTGGATCTGGGCCGCCCGCGCCGCCGCCTCGAGTTCCTCGTCGGTGGCGTCCGGCTTGGCGAAGCGCAGGTTCTCGGCGACCGAGGCGTGGAAGAGGTACGTCTCCTGCGAGACGACGCCGACCGCCCGGGCGAGGGTGTCGAAGTCGAGGTCGCGCACGTCGATCCCGTCGAGGGTGACCCGGCCGCCCGTCACGTCGTACAGCCGCGGCACCAGGTAGCCGAGCGTGGACTTGCCCGCGCCCGTCGGTCCGACGACGGCGAGCCCGCTGCCCGCGGGAACGGTGACGTCGATGCCGTCGAGGACCGGGCCGCTCTTCGCGTCGTAGCGGAACTCGACGTTCTCGAAGCGGACCTCGCCCTTGACGCGGTCGAGGTGGACGGGCTCGTCCCGTTCGGTGATGTCGACCGGCAGGTCGAGGTACTCGAAGATGCGCTGGAAGAGGGCGAGGGAGGTCTGGATCTGGACGCCGGTCGACAGCAGGCTCACGGTCGGGCGGAACAGCCCCTGCTGGAGCGAGACGAAGGCGACGATGGTGCCGAGGGAGACGTCCGGGCCGCCGAGCCGGAGGGCGATGCCGGCCGTCCAGTAGATGACGGCCGGCATGGCGGCCATGACGATCGTGATGACGGCCATGCGCCAGCGGCCGGCCATGTTCGACCGCACTTCGAGGTCGACCAGGCTCTCGGACTCGTCGGAGAAGGCGCGGGTGAGCGAGTCGGAGCGGCCCATGGTGCGGCCCAGCAGGATGCCGCTGACGGAGAGCGACTCGGTGACCGTGGCGGCCATCGCCGCCATCTGCTTCTGACGCCTGGTGGTGATCTTCCGGCGTTCCCTGCCGACCCGGCGGCTGATCCACACGAAGACCGGCAGGAGCAGCAGGGAGACGACGGTCAGGCGCCAGTCCAGGACGACCATGGCCACGATCGTGGCCACCACGCTGGTGAGGTTGGAGACGAGGGACGTCGCCGTGGAGGTGACGGTGGCCTGCATGCCGCCGATGTCGTTGGCGATGCGGGACTGGACCTCGCCGGTGCGCGTGCGGGTGAAGAAGGCGAGGGACATGCGCTGGAGCCGGCCGTAGACGGCGGTGCGCAGGTCGTGCATGACGCGCTGGCCGACGGTCGTGGAGATCAGGGTCTGCAGCACGCCGAAGACGCTGGTGAGGACGGCACCCAGGATCATGCCGAGGGCGAGCAGGCTCAGCAGTCCGGTGCGCCCCTGGGGGATCGCGACGTCGAGGATCTCCCTGAGCAGGAAGGGCGTGGCGACCGAGACCAGTGACGCGGCGCCGACGAGCAGTCCGACGATCGCGAGACGGCCCCGGTAGGGGCGGAAGAGCTTCAGGATGCGGCGCACCTGCCGGGGCTGTTCCTTCGCGTCGGCGGGTGGCGTCCAGGCGGTTTCACGATCGGGATGCATGGGCTCCTACGGGGGGCGAGTGGGAGGACCGTCGGGACCTCGCGGGTCATGGGTCCGACGGACGAGGACGGACCATAGCTCATTGTTACCTATACTCACAATGAACGCCGTCCTGTTATTGTTCCCGCATGACCGCCCCCGACCCCGACGGCCTGCTCGCCGAGCAGTTGCTGCGGCTCACCCGCAGGGTGCACCGCATCCAGAAACGCCACCTCGAACGGCGCGACCTCGGCATCACACCGGCCCAGTCCCGGCTGCTGCGCACCCTGGCGCACTACGGCTCCCCGCCCCGCATGGCCGATCTGGCCGAACGGCTGGAGGTCGTGCCGCGGGCGGTCACGACGCTGGTCGACGGGCTGGAGGCGGCCGGGAAGGTGCGCCGGGTCCCCGATCCGGCCAATCGCCGGGTGATCCGGATCGAGCTCACGGACGACGGTCGCGCGGCGCTGCGGGAGGTGCACGGCGCACGCCGGCAGGCGGCGGAGGAGATCCTCGCCCCGCTCACGGACGAGCAGCGCACGGCGCTCGGCGGCCTGCTGGACACGCTGGTGGACGGGCCCGGGGCGGAACCCGGGAACGGACGCGGGGCCGGTCCGGCCTAGCCGGGGGCGCCCCGCGCGCCGGTCAGGCCTCCAGGTCCGCCTTGTCCCCCATCACCACCACGGGGTGCCGGTCCGGGTCGAGCGTGCGCAGCAGGTACTCCATCCCCTCCTTGGGGAGGCTGACGCAGGCGGACGTGCCGCTGCCGTGGTCCATGTGCAGCCAGATCGAACCGCCCTTGGCCGTCCCCTCGGGGCGCGTCGGGTCGTTCGGCGACGTGCCCCTGACCCGGTTGTAGTCGATGGCGATGACGTAGTCGAAGTCGTGCCAGTACGACCTGCCCCACGAGCGCGGCGCCGCGAAGGCGGCGGACCGGGTGTAGGGCAGTCCCGCGCCGGGAGCCGGGTCCGGGTCGGGGAGCACGCCGCCCGCGTCGCTGAGCGTGAAGACACCCACCGGGCTGCGCTTGTCGTCCTCGTGGTGGTCGGTCGTCCACCCCTTACGGCCGTTGTGCGCCGCCCAGCTCCGGGTCCGGTGCCAGGCGGAACCCTCCTTCGTGTACAGCACGACCGTGGACGCGGCGGAGTCCCTGCCCTCGCCGTACACCGCGACGACCTGACGCGACTCGGCGGGGATGCGCTGCTGCAACCGGTCGCCGACGCCCGGGATGCGGGTGGGATCGGCCGGGGCGCCGCTCGTGCCGGCCGCGCCGCCGGCGGGCCGGCTCGTATCGTGCCCGGACGGCCCTCCGCCGCAGCCTGACAGCACCGTCAGAAGAGAACCCAGGGCCACCGCCGCGACCGCCGTACGCCGTGCTCCACCACTTCGCATCGGTCCATGGTCGCACTCGCCGCCCGGAACACCCCCGGCCGCCCCGGACGTTGTGCGGGCCCCGTCGCCGCGCGCCCCGCGCACAGCAGCCGGATTCGTTCCCCATCGCGGAAAACCGCTTGATTTTGGGCATGCCGCGACGCGAACCTTTCACGGTTTGCAGCCTCTTGATGCCGTGTTGCGCGGCACCCCCTGACACGAGCCTCTGGGACGCCATGCAGATCCAAGACCTTCCGTATCCCGACTCGGGCGTGCCCGACGCGCGTTCGGGTCCCCGATTCCTGTGGTGGCTGTTCCGCAACCAGCTGGGTGGCCAACTCAAGTCGCTGGCCTGGGGGCTGCTGCACTTCGCCTCCGTCTCCGCCCTGCCGTTCTGCGTCGGCCTGGCCGTCCAGGCCGTCGTCGACCGGTCCGGTGCCCGACTGGCCGCCGCGGGTGGGCTGATGGCGCTGTGCTGCGCCGGCAACGCGCTCGGCGACACCTTCCTGCACCGTTCCGCGGTCACCAACTGGATCACCGCCGCCGCCCGCGTCCAGCAGCTGCTGGCCCGTAGGACCGCGTTGCTGGGCTCGGCCCTGACGCGCCGCGTCGCGGCCGGCGAGGTCGTCGCCGTCTCCACGGGCGACGTCGAGAAGATCGGCTGGTTCGTGGAGGCCCTGTCCCGGTTCACCGCGGCGGCGGTGACCATCGTGCTGGTCTGCGTCGGCCTCGTCCTCTACGAGCCGTCGCTCGGGATCGTCGTCGCGGTGGGACTGCCGGTGCTGGCGCTGGCGGTGCTGCCCCTGCTCCCCCGCGCCACCCGGCGGGCCGACGTCCAGCGCGAGAAGGCCGGACGCGCCACCGAACTGGCCTCGGACACCGTCGCGGGACTGCGGGTGCTGCGCGGCATCGGCGGCGAGGAACTCTTCCTCGACCGCTACCGCGGCGCCTCCCAGGAAGTGCGCCACGCGGCCGTCCGCAGCGCCCGGATGTGGTCCCTGATCGCCGCCATCCAGGTGCTGCTGCCGGGGCTGCTGCTGGTCGCGGTGGTCTGGCACGGCGTGCACCTGGCCCGCGAGGGCCGCATCGGCGTCGGCGAACTCGTCACCGTCTACAGCTCCGTCATGATCCTCACCTATCCTCTGCGGCACTTCGAGGAGATCGCCATGGCGTACTCCTTCTCCCGGCCCTCGGCCAAGCGGGCCGCACGCGTACTGGCGCTGGAGCGGGCCACGGACACCGCCGGCTCCCGCCCCGCCGAGGTGCCGGCCGGGGACCTGTACGATCCGGCCACCGGTCTGCTCGCGCCGGCGGGCCGGCTCACCGCCGTGGTGTGCGGCGACCCCGACGCGGCCGGCCGCCTGGCGGAACGCCTCGGCGGACACCCCGCGGAGGAGGGCACCTCGGCCCTGCTGGGCGGGGTGCCGCTCGACGACCTGCCGCTGGACTCCGCGCGCACCGCCGTCCTGGTCCAGGACAAGGACCCGGTGCTGCTCTCCGGCACGCTGCGGGACCTGCTCGGCGTACCCGCGTCCGGCGCCGTCGCCGCCGAGGACGCGCTGGACGCGGCCCAGTGCGGGGACGTACTGGCTGCGCTCGCCCAGGCGTCGTCGGGCGCCGGCGATCCGCTGGACGCCCGCATCACCGAGCGCGGCCGCTCGCTCTCGGGCGGGCAGCGGCAGCGGCTCGCCCTCGCCCGGTCCCTGATCACGGACCCGGAGGTGCTGGTCCTGGACGAGCCGACCTCCGCGGTGGACTCGCACACCGAGGCACGGATCGCGGAAGGCGTGCGGGGCCTGCGCGCGGGGCGCACGACGGTGGTGTTCACCTCGTCGCCGCTGCTGCTGGACCGTGCGGAGCGCGTGGTCTTCCTGCACGAGGACCGGGTGGTGTCCGTGGGCGCCCACCGGGACCTGCTGCGCGCCGAACCCCGGTACCGGGCGGTCGTCACCCGCGAGACCGACGAGGAGACCGCGGCGCGGCACACCGGGGACGTGCCGCACCGCGGCGGCTCCCGTCCGGCCGAGCCGCTGGACGACGTACTGCACCGACTGGAAGAGATCGAGGAGACGGCATGATCGGCGTGGCGCCACCGTCGTACGACCCGGCGGCCCCGACGACGGCGAACACCCTGCCCGTCGGAGCTCCCGCGACCGTACGCGCCTACGCGGGCGAGCTGCTGCGCCGGCACCGCCGTGCGTTCCTCCTGCTCGTGACCGTGAACACCGTCGCGGTGATCGCCTCCATGGCGGGTCCCGCCCTGCTGGGCGGGCTCGTGGAACGCGTCTCGGACGACACCCGCGAGCTGCACCTCGGGCTCACGGCCACGCTGTTCGTGCTGGCGCTCGTCGTCCAGGCCGCGTTCGTGCGGGAGGTGCGGCTGCGCGGTGCCGTGCTCGGCGAGCGCATGCTGGCCGACCTGCGCGAGGACTTCCTCGTGCGGTCGGTCGGCCTGCCGCCCGGCGTACTGGAGCGGGCCGGCACCGGCGACCTGCTCTCCCGGATCACGACGGACGTCGACCGGCTCGCCAACGCCATGCGTGAGGCCGTGCCCCAGCTGTCCATCGGCGTGGTGTGGGTGGTGCTGCTGCTCGGCGGGCTCGTGGTCACCGCGCCGCCGCTCGCGCCGGTGGTACTGCTCGCCGTGCCGCTGCTGGTGATCGGCTGTCGCTGGTACTTCCGCCGGGCGCCCGCCGCCTACCGCTCGGAGGCCGCCGGGTACGCCGCCGTGGCCGCCGCGCTCGCCGAGACCGTGGACGCCGGACGCACCGTCGAGGCCCACCGCCTCGGCGCCCGCCGCATCGAGCTGTCGGAGCGCAGGATCAAGGAGTGGACCGCCTGGGAGCGGTACACGCTCTGGCTGCGGTCGGTGCTCTTCCCCGTCATCAACGTCACCCATGTCACCGTGCTCGCCTCCGTCCTGCTGATCGGGGGCGTGTTCGTCCTGCAGGGGTGGATCGGGGTCGGCCAGCTGACCACGGCCGCGCTGATCGCGCAGATGCTCGTCGACCCGGTCGGGCTGATCCTGCGCTGGTACGACGAGCTCCAGGTGGCCCAGGTGTCGCTGGCCCGGCTGGTGGGCGTGCGGGACATCGAGCCGGATGCCGGCGACGCCTCCCTGGCGCCCGACGGACGGCACGTGCGCGCGGACCGGGTCCACTTCGGTTACCTGGAGGGCGTGGACGTCCTGCGCAAGGTGTCCCTGGAGGTCGCGCCGGGGACACGGGTGGCCCTGGTGGGTCCCTCGGGCGCGGGCAAGTCGACGCTGGGCAGGCTGCTCGCCGGCATCTACGGCCCCCGTGAGGGCAGCATCACGCTGGGCGGCGCGGAACTGTCCCGGATGTCCGCCGAGCGGGTCCGCTCGCACGTCGCGCTCGTCAACCAGGAGCACCACGTCTTCGTGGGCTCCCTGCGCGACAACCTCCGCCTCGCCCGCACCGGCGCCGGCGACGCCGAGCTGTGGGCGGCGCTGGGAGCGGTCGACGCGGACGACTGGACCCGTGCGCTCGACGAGGGCCTGGACACCGAGGTCGGCTCCGGCGGGTACGCGCTCACGCCGGCGCAGGCCCAGCAGATCGCGCTCGCCCGGCTGGTGCTGGCCGACCCGCACACCCTCGTGCTGGACGAGGCGACGTCCCTGCTCGACCCGCGGGCCGCGCGGCACCTCGAACGGTCCCTGGCCCGTGTCCTGGACGGCCGCACGGTGGTCGCGATCGCACACCGCCTGCACACCGCCCACGACGCGGACGTCATCGCCGTCGTGGAGAACGGCCGGATCAGCGAGCTGGGCAGTCACGACGAGCTGGTCGCGGCGGACGGCGCCTACGCGGCGCTCTGGCGGTCGTGGCACGGCTGACCGGGGCCCGGCAGGGGCCACGGCGAAGGCCCACGGGCCCGCGTACGTGACGGACGGGAACGCCCGCGTCACCGGCGGGAGGCCGCCCGGCCCCCCGCCGGGCCCGTGCCGTTGCGCGGTCCCGAACGGGAGTGGAAGGCTGGAAGAAGGCACCGGCTCGGGGAACGCCCGGTAACCGCGTGATCCGGCGACGGGTGACGCCAGTGCCCCCGTGCAGCGGCGGCCCGCCGCGGTCCACGGTGAGAAGGGGACGCCCCCCACCCCCTGGAGGTACCCGTGAACAGCGCCGACGGATGGGGAGATGACGTCTACCAGCCCGACGCCTCCGAGCAGAGGGAGGACACCGGGGTACTCGACAGCGAGGACACCCTCGAGTACGACGGTGTCGACGATCCCCTCGACCGGGGCTGGTCCCCGCCCGAGCGCCCCTGGGCGGTCGAGCACACCGGTGTGACCGCCGCCGAACGCCACCGGGGCGAGACGCTGGAGCAGCGGCTCGCCGAGGAGCGGCCGGATCCGCGCGCCCCCGACGGCGACGGCCTCGGCGACTCCGAGGGCACCGACGGCGAACTGCTGGACGACGAGGTCGGCGCGGACCGCTCCGGCCGGCTCGTGGCACCCGACGAGGGGGCGCACGAGGACGAGGAGCCGGCGCTGGTCGCCACGGACGTGGGCATCGACGGCGCGGCGGCGTCCGCCGAGGAGGCCGCGATGCACGTCGTCGACGAGGACACCCTGCCCGGCTGACACCGCTCGCCGCGGCGTCCCCGCCCCGCCGCCCCGAAGATCCGCGCCGCAGGAGGAGCAGCCATGCAGCAGGACAAGCACCCCGACTACCGGCCCGTCGTCTTCCGCGACCGCGCCGCCGGATACGCCTTCCTCACCCGGTCCACCGCCACCAGCGAGGAAACGATCGCGTGGGACGACGGGGAGACCTACCCGGTGGTGGACGTGGAGATCTCCTCGGAGAGCCACCCCTTCTACACGGGCAAGGCGCGGACGGTCGACTCGGAGGGGCGCGTCGCCCGCTTCGAGCGGCGCTACGGGAGCGGCGAGGGACAGGGCGGCACCGGCTGAGCCGCCGGGGCGCGCGGCCAGGGGGCCGGGAGCCGGTCCGGGCCGGACACGGCCGGGACCCGGCGGGCGCCTCAGATGAAGTTGAGCGCCGCCGCGCAGCCCACTCCGCCGAGCACCATGAAGGCCGGCATCAGGACCTTCAGCTCCACCCAGCTTCCCGCCCGGAACCGCATGGCCTTCGGCGGACCGATGGGATACCAGCGCTTGCGGCCCACGGGTATGGGCCACAGGATCGGGCAGCCCGAGACGGTCAGCGCGTCCCCGATGTCGTGCACCAGCGCGCCCAGCACGATCGGCAGCCCCAGCCACAGGTACTCCTGGCCGGGCGCGGTGAACAGCCAGTCCGAGCCGCCGTCCGGCCGGTCCAGTGTCCCGGCGAGGATCCAGGCGCTGGTCGCGGCGAGCAGCCAGACCAGCACGTCGGCGCTGGAGCCGCGGGTCGCCCGCCACAGCAGGCCCTCGATGGCGAGCACCATGTGCACGAAGAGGATCGCGAGCACCGCCCAGCGTCCGCCGGTGAGGGCCAGGGCCGAGGCGCCCGCCCCGATCAGGACGGCCCACAGCCAGGTGTGGGTCAGCGTCCGGTGACCACCGGAGCGGCGCGGGTCGCCCCGCTTCTTCGTGGCCTTGTAGACGGCGTACGACAGCTTGTCGACGATCTCGCACAGCCACCGGGAGACCGGCCCGAAGGCCCTCGAGATGGTGGCCGCCTTGTGATCGAGATCCGGGGCGAGCGCGGCGCCCGCGCAGATCAGGGCCCCGACGAGCAGGACCGGCCACGGCATCGCGTGTCCGGCCGCGGCGGTCGCCGCTCCGACGCCGAGCCAGGCAGCGGCGCCCGACAGTGAGTGCGCTGGTCCCATCATCGCCGTTGCCCGCCCCATTCCTCGTCTGCCGCTGTCCAGTTGTCCGGGTCCGATACCGGGTCCGGTGACGCGCCGTCGGCGACCCAGCGTAGCGGTCGTGATCTTCGTTCCGGCAACCGATTCCCGCATCCCGGGCCGGGCCAGGCAAGATGGGGGCGTGACCCTCATCGACCAGCTCCCGCCGACCGCCGACCCCGATGCCCTGTACGAAGCCTTCGAGTCGTGGGCGCAGGAGCGCGGTCTCACGCTCTACCCCCATCAGGAGGAGGCGCTGATCGAGGTGGTCTCCGGCGCCAACGTGATCGTGTCGACGCCCACCGGCTCGGGCAAGAGCATGATCGCCGCGGGTGCCCACTTCGCCGCCCTAGCCCGGGACGAGGTCACCTTCTACACGGCCCCCATCAAGGCGCTGGTGTCGGAGAAGTTCTTCGAGCTGTGCAAGCTCTTCGGCACCGAGAACGTCGGCATGCTCACCGGCGACGCCTCGGTGAACGCCGACGCCCCCGTCATCTGCTGCACCGCCGAGGTACTGGCCTCGATCGCGCTGCGCGACGGCAAGCACGCCGACATCGGCCAGGTCGTCATGGACGAGTTCCACTTCTACGCGGAGCCCGACCGCGGCTGGGCCTGGCAGATCCCGCTGCTGGAGCTGCCGCAGGCACAGTTCGTCCTGATGTCGGCCACGCTCGGTGACGTCTCGTTCTTCGAGAAGGACCTGGCGCGCCGCACCGGCCGCCCCACCTCGGTGGTCCGCTCGGCCACCCGCCCGGTGCCGCTCTCCTACGAGTACCGCTACACGCCGCTCACCGAGACGCTCACCGACCTGCTCGAGGCCCGGCAGGCGCCCGTCTACATCGTCCACTTCACCCAGGCGCAGGCCGTGGAGCGGGCGCAGGCGCTGATGAGCATCAACATGTGCACGCGCGAGGAGAAGGAGAAGATCGCCGAGCTGATCGGCGCCTTCCGCTTCACCACGAAGTTCGGCCGCAACCTCTCCCGTTACGTCCGGCACGGCATCGGTGTGCACCACGCCGGCATGCTGCCCAAGTACCGGCGACTGGTGGAGAAGCTGGCGCAGGCCGGTCTGCTGAAGGTGATCTGCGGGACCGACACGCTCGGCGTGGGCGTCAACGTGCCGATCCGCACGGTGCTGTTCACGGCCCTGACCAAGTACGACGGCACCCGGGTGCGCACCCTGCGGGCCCGGGAGTTCCACCAGATCGCCGGGCGGGCCGGGCGCGCGGGATTCGACACCGAGGGCTTCGTCGTCGCCCAGGCGCCCGAGCACGTCATCGAGAACGAGAAGGCACTCGCCAAGGCCGGCGACGATCCGAAGAAGCGGCGCAAGGTCGTCCGCAAGAAGGCCCCCGAGGGCTTCGTGGCCTGGTCGGAGAGCACGTTCGAGAAGCTCATCGCCTCCGAGCCTGAGCCGCTGACCTCTCGTTTCCGGGTGACGCACACGATGCTGCTGTCGGTGATCGCCCGGCCCGGCAACGCCTTCGCGGCGATGCGGCACCTGCTGGAGGACAACCACGAGCCGCGCAGGCAGCAGCTGCGGCACATCCGGCGGGCGATCGCCATCTACCGCTCGCTGCTGGACGGCGGCATCGTCGAGAAGCTCGACCAGCCGGACGCCGAGGGCCGCATCGTCCGCCTGACCGTGGACCTGCAGCAGGACTTCGCGCTGAACCAGCCCCTGTCCACCTTCGCCCTGGCCGCGTTCGAGCTGCTGGACCCCGAGTCGCCGTCGTACGCCCTGGACATGGTGTCGGTCGTGGAGTCCACGCTGGACGATCCCCGGCAGATCCTCGCCGCCCAGCAGAACAAGGCGCGCGGCGAGGCCGTCGCCGCGATGAAGGCGGACGGCGTCGAGTACGAGGAGCGCATGGAGCGCCTCCAGGACATCACCTACCCGAAGCCGCTCGAGGAACTGCTCTTCCACGCGTACGACACGTACCGCAGGAGCCACCCGTGGGTCGGTGACCATCCGCTGTCGCCGAAGTCGGTCATCCGCGACATGTACGAGCGGGCGCTGACCTTCACCGAGCTGGTCTCCCACTACGAGCTGGCCCGCACCGAGGGCATCGTGCTGCGCTACCTCGCCAGCGCCTACAAGGCGCTCGACCACACCGTCCCCGACGACCTGAAGTCCGACGACCTCCAGGACCTGATCGAGTGGCTCGGCGAGATGGTGCGCCAGGTCGACTCCAGCCTGCTGGACGAGTGGGAGCAGCTCGCCAACCCCGAGGTCATGACCGCCGAGGAGGCCCAGGAGAAGGCCGACCAGGTACGGCCGGTCACCGCCAACGCGCGCGCCTTCCGCGTCCTCGTCCGCAACGCCATGTTCCGCCGGGTCGAGCTCGCCGCTCTCGACCAGGTGGAGGAGCTCGGCGAGATGGACGGCGACGCCGGCTGGGACGCCGACGCGTGGGGCGAGGCCATGGACAAGTACTGGGACGAGTACGACGACCTCGGCACCGGTCCCGACGCCCGCGGCCCGAAGCTGCTGGTGATCGAGGAGGAGCCGAGGAACGGCCTGTGGCGCGTGCGGCAGATCTTCGACGACCCCGACGACGACCACGACTGGGGCATCAGCGCCGAGGTCGATCTCGCGGCCTCGGACGCCGAGGGCCGGGCGGTCGTCCGCGTCACCGATGTCGGCCAGTTGTGAGCACAGGAGAGTTCCACCGATGACGAACCCGGCAGAGAGCCTCGTCGCACTGCTCGACCTGGAGCAGATCGAGGTCAACATCTTCCGCGGCCGCAGCCCCGAGGAGTCGCTGCAACGCGTCTTCGGCGGCCAGGTGGCCGGCCAGGCGCTGGTCGCCGCCGGCCGCACCACGGAGGGCGACCGCCCGGTGCACTCGCTGCACGCGTACTTCCTGCGCCCCGGGCGCCCGGGCGTGCCGATCGTGTACCAGGTCGAACGGGACCGCGACGGAAGGTCGTTCACGACCCGCCGGGTCACCGCCGTGCAGCAGGGCCGCACGATCTTCACCCTCACCGCCTCCTTCCACAAGCCTGAACAGGGAAGTTTCGAGCACCAGCTGCCGCCGGCCCGCAAGGTCCCGGACCCCGAGTCCCTGCCGACGCTCGCCGACGAGATCCGGGCGCATCTGGGCGCGCTGCCCGAGCAGTTGGAGCGGATGGCCCGCCGTCAGCCGTTCGACATCCGCTACGTCGACCGGCTGCGCTGGAACGCCGACGAGGTGGCGGACGCCGAACCGCGCAGCGCCGTGTGGATGCGCGCGGTCGGGCCGCTCGGCGACGACCCGCTCGTCCACACCTGCGCCCTCACCTACGCCAGCGACATGACCCTGCTGGACGCCGTGCGCATCCCAGTGGAACCCCTGTGGGGGCCACGCGGGTTCGACATGGCGTCGCTGGACCACGCCATGTGGTTCCACCGGCCGTTCCGCGCCGACGAGTGGTTCCTGTACGACCAGGAGTCCCCGATCGCGACCGGCGGGCGGGGACTGGCCCGTGGGCGGATCTACGACGTGGAGGGACGCCTGCTGGTGTCCGTCGTCCAGGAGGGCCTGTTCCGGTCCCTGTAGGTCAGGTACCGCCGCGCCGGAGCCGGCCGAGCAGGCCGCGCAGCCGTCCGGGCTCGGCGGCCCGGTGCCGCGCGGGCGCCGGAGCGGGCGGGTCCGGCACGGGCTGGAGGGCGGGGTGGGCGGCCCGGGGGCCGTGCGCCGTCGGCACCCGGCGATGCCCGTGCGGTGCGGACGCCGGCGCCGGCGCCGGTCGGTGCCGGTGCCCCCGCGGGGCCGGGCGCGGTGCCGGGCGGAGTGCGCACGCGTGGCTCACGGCACTCGCCAGGTCGGCCCGGAGCCGGTCGATCTCGTCGGGATCGGCCGCCGTCATGAGCTCCTCGGCGAGTTGCGCTGCCGGGGAGCCCGGTGAGCCGTGGGCCGGGCGGGAGGGGCGGAACCGGCTCAGCCGGGAGCGTTCGTAGGGGTCCCCGACGACCTCCGCGACGTCGACGGGGTCGAGGAGCGAGGCCACCGCGGCCGCCCGGGCCCACGGGTCGTCCGTGCGGCGGAGCAGACACTCGAGGTGCCGGCCCCGCCAGTTGCGGGGGCGCAGGTCCAGCCCCTCCGCCAGCTGGTCCCGCAGGCCTTCCGGCATGCGCCCCGTCAGCAGCGCCGCGTTCCGCCCGTCGGTCGCGAAGGCCATGAGGTCGTCGGCGAGATACCTCCAGACGACGGCCCGGTAGCGGTTGAGGGAGAACGTCGTGGGCACCAGCAGCCCCAGCCGGGCGAGGCGGGTGAACCGCGCCTTGGTGACCTCCAGGAGCGCCGCGCCGTCCGTCGTACCCACCGTGCGGACCGCGCGGCGCAGGGCGTCGGGGAAGCCCGGATCCGCGCGGATCCGCCGGATCTCGGCACGGGGCACCCGCCGTCCGCCTCCCCCGTCGTCGGGCAGGGTGCGGATGCGTCCGAGCTGCACTGCGATGTCGAAATCACCGCGCCGCAGGCCGAGTTCCCGTGCCGCCCGGCTCGGCGCGACGGCGCCCTCCCGAGCGGTGGTGATCGGCTCGGCGGTCGCCGTGCTGTCGTACCCGATGGTCTTCGCGGACATGGTCGTCTCCCCCGTGGAGTGTGTCGGCCGGCGCCGTCCCCGGCCGCCGGACTCAGAACCGTAGACGCTGCCGCGCACTCCGTGGGGAGCCTGTGGACAACTCCGCACGCACTCCAGCGGGCTGTGGAAAGACCTGGTCAGAGGTCTATGGGCGGATGCCGGTCAGGCTGTCGCGCGTCGACGTCGAGGTGTTCGCCGACCCGGTTGACGAGCAGCGTCATCTCGTAGGCGATCTGCCCGATGTCGGACTCCGCCCCGCTGAGCACGCACAGGCAGCTTCCGGAGCCCGCCGCCGTGACGAACAGCACCGCGTCGTCGAACTCGACCATCGTCTGCCGTACTCCGCCGGCCCCGAAGTGCCGGCCCGAGCCCTTGGCCAGGCTGTGCAGGCCGGACGAGACGGCGGCGAGGTGCTCGGCGTCCTCCCGCCGCAGTCCGGTGCTCGCTCCGGTCACCAGCCCGTCGTTGGACAGGACCAGCGCATGCCGTACGTGTTCCACCCGCTCGGTCAGGTCGTCCAGCAGCCAGCCGAGTCCCTGCTTCTGCCCCATGATCCGGTCTCCCCGTGTTTTCCCCGTATGCGTCGTCTCCCCCTGCCCGGGGGATCTGCCCGCAAGCCTTCCCCACACCCGTGCCGCGGGCAAGGAGGATGGGTGCATGGCACAGAAGATGACCGATGACGAGTGGCAGGCGTTCGCCTCCCACGGCACCCGCACGGCGAAGCTCTCCACCGTCCGCGCGGACGGCAGTCCGCATGTGGCGCCGGTCTGGTTCCTGCTGGACGGGGACGAGGTGGTGTTCAACACCGGCAGGGACACCGTGAAGGGACGCAATCTGACCCGGGACGGCCGGGTGGCGCTGTGTGTGGACGACGACCGGCCCCCCTTCGGCTTCGTGGTGCTCCAGGGCCGCGCGAGGATCTCGGAGGACCTCGGGGAACTCCGGCACTGGGCCACGCGGATCGCGGCACGGTACATGGGCGAGGAGCGCGCCGAGGAGTTCGGGGCCCGCAACGGCGTCCCGGGTGAGCTCCTGGTCCGCGTCACCGTCGACAAGGTCATGGCGCTGAAGGACGTGGCCGACTGAGTCCCCCTCCCCGGCGGGGGCAGTCGGCGGCGTCCGCGGGCCGGTCGCCGCCACGTGCGGAGGACCGGTCACCGCACGGAGTCGAGCAGCCGGGCGGCGTGCACCCGCCCGGCGTACTCGACCAGCCGGACCAGCACCTCCTTCCCCGAGTCGCGTTCCCGCGCGTCGCACGGCACCACGGGCGTCGCGGCGTCGAGGTCGAGGGCGCGCAGGACGTCGCCGTCGGCGTGGTGCCGAGCCCCCGGGAAGCGGTTGACGGCCACCACGAACGGGAGGTGCCGGTGTTCGAGGTAGTCCACCGCCGGGAAGCAGTCCTCCAGGCGACGGGTGTCCGCGAGGACGACCGCGCCGAGGGCGCCCCGCGCGAGTTCGTCCCACAGGAACCGGAAGCGGTCCCGGCCGGGGGTCCCGAAGAGGTGGAGGGAGAGCCCGGACCGGAGGGTGATGCGTCCGAAGTCCATGGCGACGGTCGTGGTGACCTTCCGTTCGTCGCCGCCGGTGTCGTCCGCTCGCCGGCCGGGCTCGCCGAGCGGTTCCTCCGTGCGCAGCGGTCCGATCTCGCTGACCGCGCCCACCAAGGTGGTCTTGCCCGCCCCGAAGCCTCCGGCGACGAGGATCTTCAACACCAGGGCGGTCGTGTCGCCGCCGGCGGCGTCGGGGTGCTCGGAGACCATCGATCACTTCTCTCGGGGGTGCGGGCGGTGACCGGCGGCCGTGGGTGCGTGCGGCGGCCTCGGTGTGCGCGGGCGGGCCGGGCGGGCGGCACGGGTGCGGGCCCTCGCGTACGGCAGGGCGGGTGTCCGTCGGCCGCGGGCGGCGGGGTCCAGGTGTCCCATGGCCCCGGGACGCTAGTCCTGCCGGGGGCGCACAACGGGGGCGCGTCCGAAAGCTGCCGGGATCTGACACGGAGAGGCGCTGGAACGATCGCGTCACGCTCGAACGTGTGCGCCGCGGCATCCCCGGTGCCGGTTGGGGGATCATGCGGAACATGAGCGACGACCACACGCACGTGCAGGAGTTCTTCGCGGCGCGCGCCGCCGGCTGGGACCGCCGGTTCCCCGACGACGGCCCCGCCTACGCGGCCGCCGTCGCCGAGCTGGGTCTGCGCGCGGGGGACCGGGTGCTCGACGCGGGCTGTGGCACCGGACGTGCCCTGCCGCCGCTGCGGGCGGCCGTGGGGCCGTCGGGAGTGGTGGTGGGAGCCGATCTGACCCCGGCCATGCTCGAGGCCGCCGTACGGGCCGGGAGGGACCGGGACGGGCGACTGCTGCTGGCCGACGTGGCCGCGCTGCCGCTGCGGTCCGGCTCGCTCGACGCCGTGTTCGCGGCGGGGCTGATCGCCCATCTGCCCGATCCGGCGGGCGACCTGGGGGAACTGGCGCGGGTCGTGCGTCCGGGCGGGGTGCTGGCGCTGTTCCACCCGATCGGCAGGGCGGCGCTGGTGGCCCGGCAGGGGCGGCGGATCACCCCGGACGACCTGCGGGCCGAGCCCAGCCTCCGGCCCCTGCTGGCGGGTTCCGGGTGGCGCATGACGTCCTACGCCGACGAGGACGCCCGGTTCCTCGCCCTGGCGGTCCGCGAGGGCTGACCTGCTCGGCCCCGGTCCGCGACGGCCGCCGCGAAGGCGTCGGGGTTGTCGAGCATCACGTTGTGTCCGGCGCCCGGCACGGTCACCACACGGACGCCCGCGGCCTCCAGGGCCCGCCGCCCGGGCAGCTCCCCGCTCAACTCGCCCTGCAGGTACACACGGTCGATGTCCAGTCCCTCGAGCAGGGTGCGCATCACGGGGTCCGATCCGCGTCGCAGGCCGACGGCGGAGCGGTGCAGGGCGCGCGGGTCGGCCAGCCTCATCGTCGCCGCCCACTGGGGGCCGACGCGCTCCAGCACGCGCGCGTGGGCGCCGTTCACGAAGTCGTCCTCGTCGTGGGCGGCGATGCCGCTGCTGCCGGCGCCCGGCGGCGGGCAGGCGTCGAGGTTGGCCTCCGTGAGGACGAGGCGGGAGACCAGTTCCGGCCGCCGGTGCGCCAGGACGACGGCGACGGCTCCGCCCATGCTGTGCGCGACGAGTTCGGCGCCGGCCGCACCGGCTGCGTCCAGCGCCGTGGCAAGCGCTCCGGCGTGGTCGTCGAGGGTGTACCCGAAGTCCTGCGGCCGGTCGCTGATGCCGTGGCCGGGCAGGTCGACGAAGAGGCTGCGCCGGCCGGCGAGTTCGGGGCGCGCCGCGATGTGCGCGTGGTAGACGGCCGACATCGACCCGAGCCCGTGCACGTACACCCGCGCCGGATCCGTCCCCGGTGTCTCCGTCCAGCGGATGCGGCTTCCCCTGCCGTCGAACTCGGTCTCTCTCATCCCGTCTCCCCTTCGTCCGGCGTTCCCCGGCGTTCCCGCCTACCGAGGGACAATACATCGTTACCGATGTATGCGTCAGTCGAGGTATCCGCGAGTGGGGGTACGCGTGGGCCGAGGCAGGAGTCGGCCGATGTACAGCGGACGTGCGCGAGAATGCGGACATGCTCGAGCTCGCCATCCTCGGTTTCCTCCGCGACTCCCCGCTGCACGGCTACGAGCTGCGCAAGCGCATCAGCGCACTGACCGGGCACGTGCGCCCCGTCGCCGAGAGCACGCTCTATCCGGCGATCAAGCGGCTGGAGAAGGCGGGGCTGCTCGCGCGCACCACGCAGCCCGGCTCGGTCGCCGCCCCACGGCACGTCCTGACGCTCACCGAGGAGGGCGGACGTGAACTGCGCCGCCGGCTCGCCGACCCCGAGCGGCGGGACATCACCGACGAGAACCGCTGGTTCACGGTGCTCGCCTTCCTCAGGCACCTGGACGACGCCGCCGCCCAGGCGGCCGTCCTGCGCCGCAGGCTGGCCTTCCTGGAGGAGCCTGCCAGCTTCTTCTACGACGGCGACCGGCCGCTGCGCGCGGAGGAGCTGGACGATCCGTTCCGGCGCGGCGTGCTGACCATCGCGCGGGCGACCTCGCGTGCCGAACTCGCCTGGCTGCGGGAGACGCTCGGCTCACTCGACGGCTGACGTGCCGATGTGGTGTACGGGGCAACCCGCCACACCGGGGACCGGGCGCGTGCCCAGGTCCGCCAGCCGGTAGCCGTCGGGGTAGCCCTTGACCTCCCGGTTCTGCCGGGCGTGGTGCGGTGTGCGCCGCGGTGGCATCAGGCGGACCGCGCGCCCCCGCAGCCGTAGCGCACGGCGCACGGCCGCACGGGCGGCGGGGCCCGGCGGGGCGTAGCGGAAGGCCCGCAGGAGGGGCTCGTCGAGCAGGGCCAGCGTGCCGGTTCGCAGCAGGGGCGCGAGGGGGCGCGGGTACCAGGAGGCCATGAGGTCGAGCGTGGCGTCGGAGACGCGGCGCGCGCCCTCGTCCCACGCGAAGTGCGCCTGCTCGTAGGCGTCGAGGCAGGCCTCGAACTCCTCGTAGGACTCCGGGATGTCCTTGATGCCCATGTACCGCCCGAGGGTGCGGTAGTGGACGGCGCAGGCGACGGTCTCGTGGCCGGACATCCGGCGCCATCCGTAGGCGTCGATCCAGCGCTTGGGCATCACGACGAAGGTGCACAGGACGTATCGCATGTCGTCGTCACTGATGTCGTAACTGCGGTGCATCCGGTTGATGCGGCGGATCGCCGTGCGCCCCTCCTCGCCGGTGAAGCCGTGCTCGACGACGGCGTCGAGGAGCAGCACGGTGTCGTCGTACCGCTTCTGGGGACGGTCCGTGAGCTCCGCCGTCTCCGCCAGCAGCCGGCCGATGCTCGGCACGGCGTAGGTGCGGTACAGGGCGAGTTCCAGCGCGCGGGTGTAGTCCCACGGGAACTCGTAGGCGGAGGACAGCCGATAAATAACCGATGCGTCCCGGTACGGGTCCATCCGCCGGATCTCCTCGAGCCGTTCGAAGCGCTTCACCGTGGGTGTCCCCTTCTGCCGTCGAGACTTCAACTCTACTTTGAGTAGCGGGAGATGCACGATCAGCCATGACGTCTGCAGGGGGAGGGCGGTCAGCATGTTCGACAGGATCCGCAAGGCACGGGGCGGACGGGGCGGCACCCGGCGCACGGAGGGGGGAGCGGAGCGGGACACACGCTCGCACAATCTCTTCGAGGCCGCCGCCGCGTACGTCTCGGCATGCGCTGACGACGACCGGGAGGGCATCGACGAGGCTGCGGGCTGGGTGTCGCCGGAGGCCCTTTCCTTCGGGGTGAACGAGCTGGCGTGCCGGGCGGTCGTCGCGCTCGCACGGGAACGCGGCACGTCGCCGCGGGAGGTGGCACGTGCGCTGCTCGGGCTTCCGACGGGGTGACCCGCACGGCCCTCCGAGGTGGTCGATTCGCCCCCGTCCAGCCGGAAAACTGCAGCTCGGCCGGGTCCGGGGCTCGTGACAAGGGCCTCCTGGTCGCACTAGGGTGCGCGCCGTTGGACGAACCGATGGGGAGGCTGGGATGGCAGGGACGGAAGAGGACACCGTCGCCGCCGCGGACGATGCGCTCTACGTGCTCACGGCGGTGCTGCTGACACCGGCGAAGTTCCCGAGTGTGCTGGGCGACGACTATCCGGAGGCGTGCGCCGCGCTCGGTCTCCCCCCGCTGGCCGAGGGCTACGGCCTGGTGCTCGGTCAGGACGGGGACGGCGCCCGGTGGACCGTCGTCATCGACGACGTCTCGCTGGTCGCCGTCGCCGTGGCCTCCTGGGACTGCGGGATGGAGTACGACCTGTCGCCGGACGAGCGCACGGTCGTCACCGCCCTGCCCGGCTGGCCCCTCGCCGTCGCCGTGGCGGCCCCGGACGTGCCCGCGCCGCACGACCCCGGCCCCGAGTCCGCCGACCGGCCCCCGCTGGCGCCGCCGGACACCTCGGTGTGGGGGCCCGCCCAGCGGCGTCTGGGGGCCGACGAGATCGCGCTCCAGTGGACGCAGTGGCGGGAACAGGTCGACGACGCCGACTTCCCGGCGCCGGCCGGTGAGTCCGGCCCGGAGGACGACGCGAAACGGGAAGGCGGGACGGGCTCCGCGGACGCGGACGCCTCCCCGGTGGCCGCCAGCGCGACCGCCGCGGCCGGGGTCCCTGGACACGGTGGTGTCCGGAGGGTGCTCGCGGAAGCCCGCGCCTACGTCGACACGCCACCGCCGCTCGGCCGGGTCCGGTCGTCGTTCGCGCCCGGCGACGCGCGGACCCTGCGCGCCGACGGCCCCGGCTGGTCCCTGGTGGCCAGAACCGACGACATCGCCTTCGTACTGCTCGACGACGAACCCGGCGAGGTGCTGCCGGTGGGCCGGGGGACCGAGCTGCCGGGCCTTCTGGACGCCCTCGACAAGATGGCCGTCCGGCCCAGCTGACCCGGGGGCCGACGTCCCCGCTGTATTCAACCTCTATGCGCAGCTCTCCTTCCATGTGGCTCCAACCCATGGAGGAGGGTGGGGTGGGCCATCACGATGGGGCGGCCATCGGCTTCACTCCCCCGTCGCGCCCCTGGAGGTCTTCCATGCGTCTGTCCCGTTCCGTCCCGTTGCTCGCCGCCGCGATGACGGCGGCGGCGCTCACCGGGCCGTCGCCCGCCACCGCCGCCGAGGGCGGCGGGCACTGCGGCCGCCAGGAGCGCGTGCGGGTGCCGGGCGCCGCCCTGGAGCGAAGCGCCTGCCTGGCCGACCTGACGACCACCGGACTGGCCGGCACCGTGTACACGGACATGGCCGACCAGGCCGGCCTGACGGCCGCGGGTACCCGCACGCCGTCCGGGGTCCCGGGCATCCAGATCGACGGCTACTTCCCGGACTCCTCCCGCTTCAACACCACGCACGGCTGGCAGCACGACGCCCAGTTCGTGATCCGGCTGCCCGACCACTGGAACGGCGGCCTCGTCGTGACGGGCGCGCCGGGCACCCGCAAGCAGTACGCGACGGACACGGCGATCTCCGACCGGGCCCTCGCCCAGGGATACGCCTACGCGGCGACCGACAAGGGCAACAGCGGGCCGGACTTCTACCGGGACGGCAAGCGGCCCGGGGACGCGGTCGCCGAGTGGAACACCCGGACCACCCAGCTCACCCGGGCCGCACGGCGCGTGGTGGCGCAGCGCTACGGACACGCGCCGCGCCGCACGTACATCGCCGGCATCTCCAACGGCGGCTACCTCACCCGCTGGCAGCTGGAGAACCACCCGGAGCTGTACGACGGCGGCGTGGACTGGGAGGGCGCGCTGTGGACGGCGGACGGCCCCAGCCTGCTCACGTCGCTGCCCACGGCGGTGGCCCACAGCCTCGGCGCGGCACGGGACGAGGACATGTACGCGGCGGGGTTCGCCCGCGGCTCCGAGTTCCTGTGGCCGTACCACGAGAAGGCCTACTGGGGGCTGACCCAGAAGGTCTACCGCGCCGAGTTCGACCCGGCCTACGATCCCGCCTGCCCCGGCCCGTCCGCCGGATCCTCGCTGGAGGAGATCCTGGCGCCGTGCTCCTCCGACGCGGCCTACGACTACGCGGCACGTCCCGCGTCCGTCCACCGCGCCGTGGCCCGGGTGGCCCTGACGGGGCGCATCGGGAAGCCGATGATCACCCTGCACGGCGACCTCGACGCGCTGCTGCCCCGAACGGCCGACTCCGACGTGTACGCGCGCATGATCGACGCGAGCGGACGGGGCCGGCTGCACCGTTACTACACGGTCGAGGGCGGCACTCACGTCGACGGGCTCCACGACACCCATCCGACGAGGCTGCGCCCGATCCTGCCCTGCTTCCGGTCCGCGTTCGACGCTCTGACCGGATGGGTGGAGCGGGGCGCCACGCCGCCCGCCGACCACGCGATCGGCAGGCCGGCGGACGGCGACGTGGTCAACTCCTGCGCCCTGGCCGAGCGCACCTCGGCGCGGCGTTAGCGGGTCAGCGACCGAGCTCCTTGCGCGTGGCGCGGCGCAGCCTGCGCCGCTGCGAGGGGTCCAGCGTGAGGTACGCGGCGGCTGGGACTCCGAGGACGATCAGCAGGGCGGCCCACCAGGGCAGCCAGATGAGCAGGACGAGTCCGGCCGCCACACCCCCCGCGGCGATCTTGGCGTTCTTCGACATGATGCGCCTCCACTTCGCGGCCACTGCCGCTCTCTGTCCTGGGAACGGGCCCGCGCTTCCCGCAGTTCCGCACCCCGCCCCTGAGAGAACCCCGAGATCCGACCCCGGCACGACCCCGAGACGCCGCGGGTGACGGTGCCCGGAGCACCCTCGGCCGGACAGTGACCCATCGCACAACATTGCCGCACCTCACGATGTCCCCATTCCTGTAAAATCGGCGACCGCATCCCGCACTAGTCAAATTTGAGGACTTCGCCATCGCTGCGCAGACGACCCTTCCGGCAACCGCCCTCCCCCTGCTTGAACTCGCCCGGTGCCGCGCCGTGTTCCTGCCCGGCGATCCCGCCCGTGCCGGCGCGGTCGCCTTCTGGCGCCCCGTCGGCGAGGACCCGCCGCCGGTCCCGTCGGCGTCGGCCGTGGACCTGACGGTCGCGGTCCCGGACGGCGACGGAGTGGAGCCGGCCCGCGTACCGGCCGTCCTGCTGCCGGTTCGGGAGGCGCTGCCGGTCCTCACGCGCGCGCGTGCCCACCCGGACGGGCACCGGGCGGCGGTGTTCTGGGGCGCCGTCGCACTGGAGGCCCTGCACCTGGTGGCGCGGGGGCTGCTGCTGCCCGGCCTGTCGGGAACCGACCACGACACATGGCGTGCGGGGCCGCTGGACGCACGGGAGACCGAGCGGATCCGCCACCTCGCGGCCGCCATGCCCCCCGAGGCGCACGCGGTACCGGTGGACGGCACCGGACCGCTGCGGCTCCCCGACCCGGAACGGCTGGTGCGCGCCTTCCTGGACGCCGTCGCCGACGCCCTGCCCCGCTCCCCCGCCGCCGCGCTGGTCACGGGCGGGCCCGCATACGCGGCGGTGGAGCCCCGGAGACTGCCCGAGCTGCGCGGCTGGGCCGCCGACGTCGCCGCGGGGCACGACATGGGCCTACGCCTGTCGCTACGCGTCGAGGTACGGGACCTGCCGGCCGCCTCCGAGGACACGTCGCCGCTGTTCCGGGCCGTGCCGCAGGTGCACAGCGTGAGCGACCCCGCGCTCGTCGCGGATGCCGCCGAGGTGTGGTCGAACGCCGTGGGCGACGCGTTCGGCACGCGCGCGCGGACGGACACCCTGCTCGCGCTGCGCCGTGCGGCACGGGCCTGGCCGCCGCTCGCCCCGCTGCTGTCGGCCGCCGTGCCGGAGGCCGTCGAACTGGCCGACGAGGAGGTCACCGAGCTCCTCGGGGCGGGCGCCCGCGCCCTGTCCGGCGCCGGCGTCGACGTGCACTGGCCACGGGAACTGTCCCGCGACCTGACCACCCGGGTGGAGGTGGGGCCGTCCGACGGCGAACCGGTGCCGGGCGGCGCGTCCGGGGACGGCGGGCCGTCGTTCCTGTCCGCCGACGCGCTGCTCGCCTTCGACTGGTGGTTCGCCCTGGGCGACGAGCGGCTCACGCGCGAGGAGCTCGACCGGCTCGCCGAGGCCGGACGGCCCGTGGTGCGGCTGCGCGACCGGTGGGTCCTCGTGGACCCCGAGGAGGTCCGCCGGGCCCGCACGCGACAGGACCGCAAGGTCACGCCCGTCGACGCGCTCGCCGCGGCCCTGACGGGCTCCACGGAGGTCGACGGACGCCGCGTCGAGGTGCGGCCCACCGGATGGCTCGCGGCCCTGCGGGAGCGGATCGCCGATCCCGAGGGACAGGACGCCGTCGCCCAGCCGGCCGCCCTCGCCGCCACCCTGCGCGACTACCAGCGGCGGGGCCTGAACTGGCTGGCCCGCATGACGTCCCTGGGCCTGGGCTGCTGCCTCGCCGACGACATGGGCCTGGGCAAGACGATCACGCTGATCGCTCTGCACCTGCACCGGCAGACCGACGCCTCGGCCGCCGGTCCCACCCTGGTCGTCTGCCCGACGTCCCTCATGGGCAACTGGCAGCGCGAGATCGAGCGTTTCGCGCCCGGCACGCCCGTGCGGCGCTTCCACGGCCCCCGGCGCGACCTCGCGGACCTGGCCGACGGCGAGTTCGTGCTCACCACCTACGGCACCATGCGTCTGGACGCGGAACGGCTGGCCGCGGCGGAGTGGGGCATGGTCGTGGCGGACGAGGCCCAGCACGTGAAGAACCCCTACTCGGACACCGCGCGGCAGCTGCGTTCCATCGGCGCACGCGCGCGCGTGGCGCTCACGGGCACGCCGGTGGAGAACAACCTCTCGGAGCTGTGGGCCGTCCTGGACTGGGCCACCCCGGGGCTGCTGGGCCGGCTCGGCACCTTCCGCAGGCGTTACGCGGAGGCCGTCGAGAGCGGCCAGGACCCGGCCGCGGCGGAGCGGCTGGCCCGGCTCGTGCGCCCCTTCCTGCTCCGGCGCCGCAAGTCGGACCCGGGCATCGCGCCCGAACTGCCTCCGAAGACCGAGACGGACCATCCCGTGTCGCTGACCGCGGAGCAGACGGGCCTGTACGAGGCGGTGGTGCGCGAGGCGCTGGCGGAGATCGCCGGGGCCGACAGCATGGCGCGGCGGGGACTGATCGTGAAACTGCTGACGAGTCTGAAGCAGATCTGCAACCACCCGGCGCAGTACCTCAAGGAGGAGCGCCCCGGCGGGCCGGTGGTCGCGGGCCGCTCCGGGAAGCTGGAGCTCCTGGACGAGCTGCTCGACACGATCCTCGCCGAGGAGGCGAGTGTGCTCGTGTTCACCCAGTACGTGCGGATGGCGCGGTTGCTCGAGCAGCATCTGGCGGCCCGCGGCGTGCCGGCGCTCCTCCTGCACGGCGGTACGTCCGTCGCCGGACGGGAGTCGCTGGTACGGCGGTTCCAGGACGGCGAGGCCCCCGTCTTCCTGCTGTCCCTGAAGGCCGCGGGCACCGGACTGAACCTCACGCGCGCGGAGCACGTCGTGCACTACGACCGCTGGTGGAATCCGGCCGTCGAGGCCCAGGCCACCGACCGTGCCCACCGCATCGGCCAGACCCGGCCGGTGCAGGTGCACCGGCTGATCGCCGAGGGAACCGTGGAGGACCGCATCGCGGCCCTGCTGAGCCGCAAGAGCGCGCTGGCCGACGCCGTGCTCGGTGCGGGCGAGGCGGCGCTCACGGAGCTGACGGACGCCGAACTGTCCGATCTGGTCGACCTGCGAGGGGGTGTCCGATGACCCGGCACGACGGTGACGGCGCGTTCGAGGGCGGGAACGGCGACGAGGAGCGGACCTTCGCCCCGCTGCCCCCCGCGCACGGCAGGGGGTTCGCGCAGACCTGGTGGGGACAGGCCTGGCTGAAGGCCCTGGAGGACGCGGCCCTGGACGGGTCGCAGGTGAAGGCGGGGCGACGTCTCGCGCGCGCGGGCGCGGTGGGAGCGGTCTCGGTGCGGCCGGGCCGCATCACGGCGGTGGTCCAGGACCGGGACCGTACGGCACACCGCGCCGACGTCCTGCTGGAGGAGCTGTCACCCGAGCAGTGGGATCGCTTTGTCGACATGACGGTCGAGCGGTCCGGGCATGTCGCGGCGTTGCTGGACGGGGAGATGCCCCCGCATCTCGTCGAGGACGCGGCGTCGGCCGGCATCGACCTGCTGCCGGGACTGGGTGACCTGGAACCGGAGTGCGACTGCGGTGCCTGGGACCACTGCGGGCACACCGCGGCGCTCTGCTACCAGGTGGCGCGGCTGCTGGACCAGGATCCCCTCGTCCTGCTGCTGATGCGCGGGCGCGGCGAGAGCGCCGTGCTGTCCGCCCTGCAGGCGCACGACGGCACGCCCGCCGAAGCGCCGACCGCGCGGCCGGAGGGAGTGGACGCCGCCGAGGCGTACGCGGCCGGACAGATACTGCCCCCGCTGCCACCGCCGCCCCTTCTGCCGGACGGACCGGGAGAGCCGCCCGCCCTGGACACCGAGACGGCGTCCCCGTCCGGCGTCGACCCGGCGGCGCTGGTCTTCCTGGCCTCCCGTACCGCGGCGGAGGCGCACCGTCTGCTCGGCGACGCCCTGCGCCCCGGGCACGACCGGCAGCCGGCCTGCCCGGAGCCGACGGCCGCGCAGGACGCGGTCCGGCTCGCCGCGGGCGACCCCGGGGCGGCCGTGCGGGACCGTCTCGGCGACGGCTCGGGGCGCGGCCCCGAGGCGCTGGCCGCCGCCGTGCGCGCGTGGCGGCTGGGGGGCGGGGCGGCGCTGTCGGTGCTCGAGGAGGAGTGGACGGTGCGGGGCGACGCGCTGGCACGCGCGCGTGCGGCACTGGACTCGGCGTGGGACGGGGAGGAACGGCCGGCCCTGCGGGCGCGGGCGAACCGGTGGACCGCCGTCGGTTCTCCGCACCAGCTCCGCCTGGACCGCGCCGGCCGCTGGTGGCCGTTCCGCGAGGAAGGCGGCCGCTGGGTTCCGGTGGGCGGTCCGGCGCAGGACCCTGCGACGGCCCTGGCCTCGGCGGCGGCCGGGGACGAGCCGTGACGCCGTGACCACCAGCGGCGGCAGGGGCGTCGGATCCGGCACCCGCGCGTCGGGGGGCGGGTGCCCCACGACGGCCGCTCCGGCCTCGTCCGGTGGAGACGGACGAGGCCGGAGCGGTCCCTTCGGGCGGAGCACTCAGCGGGCGCCGAGGAGGTGGTCCATGGCGAGCTGGTCGAGGTGCTCGAAGGCCATGCCGCGGGCGGCGGCGGCGTCGACGTCGAACGTGTCGAAGGCCGTGGTGTCCCCGAGGAGGCCCTTGAGCCCGTCGGGGGCGGTCGGCTGGGCGAGTTCGTCCAGGCGGGCCGCGGCGAGCGCCTCCTGCACGGCGGGATCGGCGCGGAAGGCGGCGGCCCGGTCCTTGAGGATGAGGTAGTTGCGCATGCACCCGGCCGCCGACGCCCACACACCGTCGAAGTCCTCGGTCCGCGGCGGCTTGAAGTCGAAGTGCCGCGGTCCCGCGTACCCGGCGCGCTCCAGCAGGTCGACGAGCCAGAACGCGGCGCGCAGGTCACCGGCGCCGAAGCGGAGGTCCTGGTCGTACTTGATGCCGGACTGGCCGTTGAGGTCGATGTGGAACAGCTTGCCCGCCCAGAGGGCCTGCGCGATGCCGTGCGGGAAGTTCAGTCCGGCCATCTGCTCGTGGCCGACCTCGGGGTTCACGCCGTACAGCTCGGGGCGCTCCAGCCGCTCGATGAACGCGAGCGCGTGACCGACGGTGGGCAGCAGGATGTCGCCGCGCGGCTCGTTCGGCTTCGGCTCGATGGCGAACCTGATGTCGTAACCCTGACCGGTGACGTACTCACCCAGCAGGTCGAAGGCCTCCTTCATGCGGTCGAGCGCGTCCCGCACGTCCTTGGCGGCCCCGGACTCGGCGCCCTCGCGGCCGCCCCAGGCCACGTACACCGACGCGCCCAGCTCCACCGCGAGGTCGATGTTGCGGATCGTCTTGCGCAGCGCGTAGCGGCGCACGTCGCGGTCGTTCGCCGTGAAGGCGCCGTCCTTGAACACCGGGTGCGTGAACAGGTTCGTCGTCGCCATCGGCACCTTCATGCCGGTCGCGTCCAGCGCCTGGCGGAACCGCTTGACCGTGGCCTGCCGCTCCGTGTCGCTCGAGCCGAACGGGATCAGGTCGTCGTCGTGGAACGTGACCCCGTACGCGCCCAGCTCGGCCAGCCGCTGCACCGACTCGACCGGGTCGAGGGCCGGACGGGTGGCGTCACCGAACGGGTCCCGGCCCTGCCAGCCGACCGTCCACAGACCGAAGGTGAACTTGTCCTCGGGAGTGGGCTGGTAGTTCATTCCACGGCTCCTTGCTCGCTGGCGACTATTTCGTCATGGCGGTTTACAAATTAGTATGCACACGCGGTCCGGGGAAGGGAACCAGGTGCCCCCTACGGATCGTGTCCGGGTCCCCGCGACCCGGTCCCGCCACAGAACCCCAGCTCAGGCCGCCCTGAGCCAACAGAGCCGCAAGCCCCGGAAGAGGGAGTAGCCCGATGTCAGCAGCCGAGGGTCCGCTCGTCGTCGGCGTGGACACGTCCACCCAGTCCACGAAGGCGCTGGTCGTCGACGCGGCCACCGGCCGGGTCGTCGCGAGCGGCCAGGCACCCCACACGGTGTCGTCCGGGGCCGGCCGCGAGAGCGACCCGCGGCAGTGGTGGGACGCCCTGCGCACGGCCCTGGACCAGTGCGGCGACGCGGCCCGCGAGGCCGCCGCCGTCTCGATCGGGGGCCAGCAGCACGGACTCGTCACGCTCGACGCCGACGGCGAACCGGTGCGCCCGGCCCTGCTGTGGAACGACGTGCGCTCGGCGCCGCAGGCCCGCCGGCTGATCGAGGAGCTGGGCGGCGCCAAGGCCTGGGCGGAGCGCACCGGCAGCGTGCCCAGCGCCTCCTTCACCGTCACCAAGTGGGCCTGGCTGGCCGAGAACGAGCCGGAGGCCGTCCGCGCCGTCAAGGCCGTGCGCCTCCCCCACGACTACCTCACCGAGCGGCTCACCGGCGAGGGGACCACCGACCGCGGTGACGCCTCCGGCACCGGCTGGTGGGCGTCCGGGACCGAGTCGTACGACGAGGAGACCCTCGCGCACGTGGGGCTCGATCCGGCGCTGCTGCCCCGGCCGGTCGGGCCCGGTGAGGTCGCCGGCACCGTGCGCGACAGCCACGACCTGCCGTTCAGCAAGGGCACCCTGGTCGCCGCGGGCACCGGCGACAACGCGGCCGCCGCGCTCGGCCTCGGGGTGCGCCCCGGAGTGCCGGTGATGAGCCTCGGCACCTCCGGCACGGTGTACGCCGTGTCGCGGCGGCGGCCGGCCGACCCGACCGGCACCGTGGCGGGCTTCGCCGACGCCCGCGGCGACTGGCTGCCGCTGGCCTGCACCCTGAACTGCACGCTCGCCGTCGACCGCGTGGCGGCCCTGCTGGGCGTGGACCGGGAGGCCGTCGAACGCGGCACGGACGTCACGCTCCTGCCCTACCTGGACGGCGAGCGCACCCCGAACCTGCCGCACTCCTCCGGCCTGCTGTACGGACTGCGCCACGACACGACCGCCGGGCAGCTGCTCCAGGCCGCGTACGACGGCGCCGTCCACTCGCTGCTCGGCGCGCTCGACCTGGTCCTCGACGCGGACGCGGACCCCTCCTCGCCGCTGCTGCTGATCGGCGGCGGTGCGCGCGGAACGGCGTGGCAGCAGACCGTGCGGCGCCTCTCCGGGCGTCCCGTCCAGATCCCCGAGGCCAGGGAGCTGGTGGCGCTCGGAGCCGCGGCCCAGGCGGCCGGCCTGCTCACCGGCGAGGATCCGGCGGCCGTCGCCCGGCGCTGGGACACGGCGGCCGGGCCGGTGCTCGATGCCGTGGAACGGGACGAGGCGACGCTGGCCCGGATCGCCGGGGTAGTCTCCGACGCGGCGCCGCTCCTGGGGCGGGACGGGGGCACCCGCTGACGACGTGCCCGCGCGGGCGGCGGCGCCACCGCCGGACACGGTCACGCGCCGCCCCCGCCGGTCGCCTCCGGGCGTCCCACCGACGGAGCCGGTGGGACGCGGGGACTGCCCCGGCCACCGGCCGAGACCGCCGGCCCCGCCCGGCCCCGGGCAGGTGCGTGGCCGGGGGCGGACGCGTGGCCGGGGGGCGGTGAGGCCGCCCCGAGGACCGACGAGGACCGACGAGCACCGACGAGCACCGACGAGCACCGACCGAGCAGCGCATACGTACCGACCGAGGACTGACGGAGGCATGACCGCACCCCCGCACGAAGCGCGACCGGCCCGCCGCGGCCGTGCGCTGCCGGACACCCAGCAGGGCATGCGCCGCCGCAACCTCTCGCGGGTGATGCACACCGTCGGCGCCGAGGGGCCGCTGTCCCGGGCGGCCGTCGCCTCCCGGATCGGGCTGACCCGCGCCGCCGTATCGACCCTCGTGGACGAGCTGATCCGCTCGGGCCTGCTGGAGGAGCTGGGCCCCGAACGTCCCGGCCGGGTGGGCAGGCCCGGGTCCGCGCTCGCCCTCAGCGCGAAGGGCCCGGCCGGGATCGGCGCGGAGGTCGGCGTCGACCACCTCGCGGTCTGCGCGGTCGACCTGCGCGGCCAAGTACGGGCGCGGGCCGTGCGCTACGGCAGCAATCGCGGCCGCTCGCTCGAGCCGGTCGTCGAGCAGCTCACCGGCCTGGTGCGGACGGTCGCCGCGGAGGCGGAGGCCGAGGGCCTGTGGCCGGCCGGGCTGGCCGTGGCCGTGCCTGGTCTCGTGGCGCGGGACGGGCGGACCGTCGTACGCGCCCCGAACCTCGACTGGCACGACGCCGACCTCGGCGCGCTGCTGCCCTCCGACGTGCCGCTGGCCGTGGACAACGAGGCCAACTTCGGCGCGCTCGCCGAGCTCTGGCTCGGGGACGGCACCCCGAGGGACTTCCTCCACGTCTCCGCCGAGATCGGCATCGGCGCGGCCGTGGTCGTCGACGGGCGCCTGCTGCGCGGGACCCGGGGCTTCGCGGGCGAGCTGGGACACATGCCGGTGCATCCGGACGGGCCGGAGTGCGCCTGCGGGGGCCGCGGCTGCCTGGAGCAGTACGCCGGTGAGAAGGCGGTGCTGCGCGCGGCCGGTGTGGAACCGGGCGAGGACCGGGTCGGGCTGCTCGCGGGGCGCGCCGCCGACGGGGACGAGGGCGTACGACGCGCCCTGCGCGAGGCGGGGACCGCGCTGGGCATCGCGCTGACCGGGGCCGTCAACCTGCTGGACCCCGAGAGCGTGGTGCTGGGCGGGGCCCTGGCCGGGCTCGCCCCCTGGCTGCTGCCGTCCCTGCGGGAGGAGCTGGCCCGGCGCACGGCCGGCCCTGCCTGTCCCGTGTCCGTGTCGGAGCTCGGCCCCCAGGGACCGCTGCTCGGCGCGGCACACTCGGTGATCCGGGGCGTGCTGGACGATCCCGCGGCCGCGGTGGCCGACCGGGTCTGAGACCGGCGGGCCGGCCGGCCCGAAGTCCGGAAGCAGCACCCGGCATCCCACCGCCCTCACTCGAACGAGTGAGGGCGGTATCCACAACACCGCCGTGGTCCACCGGACCACGACGCACTCTTATGCCCAACCCCCGTCCCTCGTACGGTGGTTCACGCGGAGCCCCGCGTGACCGCGGCGCAGGGGCCTCGTGACGTCCAGACCGCTCCTCGGCGTTCGGCCCCGCTCCTCGCAACCAAGCCGTCGCAGCACCGTTGGCCACCGTGTGCGGCACCGCGCCGCGCCGTGGAACCGCGCACCCCCACCCGCGCACCACCCCCACCCACGAAAGGCGGTCCTCCCGTGGAAACGGAAAGGGCAACACCTTCACCGACCAGACGACGCCTCCTCCAGGGCGCCGCACTCGCCACCGTCTCCTCCGCGCTGCTGTCCGGCACCCGGGCCGCCGCACGGCCCCTGGCCGCCGTCGACTACCCGTCGGCCGAGTGGCAGCCGGCGAGCACGTCCAACTACAGCCGGTCCAGCCGCCCCGCCACCTACCCCGTCGACTACGTGGTCGTCCACGTCACGCAGGAGACGTACGCCGACACGCTCTCCATCTTCGGCAACCCCGACAGGCAGGTGTCCGCCCACTACGTCGTCCGGTCCGCCGACGGACACGTCGCGCAGTGCGTCCGGGAGGCCGACATCGCCTGGCACGCCGGGAACTGGGACTACAACACCCGCAGCATCGGCATCGAGCACGAGGCCTGGGTGGACCGGCCGGAGTACCTCACCGACGCGCTGTACGAGCAGTCGGCGCGGCTCACCGCGGCGATCTGCGCCACGTACGGCATCCCCATGGACCGGGCGCACATCATCGGGCACTACGAGGTCCCGGGCAGCGACCACACCGATCCGGGTCCGCTGTGGGACTGGACCCGGTACATCAGGCTGGTCAATTTCGCCTGACGCGTGGCGGACGGCCACGTTCGGGTGATCGGGCCGGTCGAAGTGGTTGTCCGAGCCCATCCGCGGAGTGACGATGTCCCCGTCGTATCGCTCTCCGGGGAGGCCGAGTTGACCGATTCATGGCTGGCTCTGGAACCTGGGGCCGATCCCGTCGAACGCGCGCGGACGCTGCGCCGCGCGCACGCGACGTTCACCGAGGCGGGCACGGTGCCGCGGCCCGTGCGCGCCGTGGTGGCCGAGTCGTGGCGACGGTCCGTCCGGGCGGGTGTCGGCCCGGACGGCACCGCGAGCGTGGAGCTCATGGACGGTGACCTCGGCTCCTACCGCGCCGAGCACCCGCTGGCACGGGTGATGCCGCTGTTCCGAGAGCTCCTGGGCGCGTTCGCGGCCGACGGCGAGCATCTGCTGGCGGTGTGCGACGCGCACGGCAGGCTGCTGTGGGTCGAGGGTGATCCGGCCACCCGGCGCCGGGCGGGGCGGATGAACTTCGTGCCCGGAGCCCGGTGGGCGGAGTCCGCGGTGGGGACGAACGCGCCGGGCACGGCGGTGGCCGTCGGCCGGCCGGTCCAGGTCTTCGCGGCCGAGCACTTCATCCGGCGGGTGCAGCCGTGGACGTGCGCCGCGGCTCCGGTGCACGATCCGCGCACCGGGCGGGTGCTGGGCGCCGTGGACATCACGGGCGGGAACGGGCTCGCGCATCCGCACAGCCTGGGCTTCGTCCAGGCGGTGGCCCGTGCCGCGGAGTCCCAGCTGGCGCTGCTGACGCCGGAGCGGCCCGCCGCAGGCACCGCCGAGCTGACCGCGCTGGGCCGTGACGAGGCGCTGCTCGGCCGCGGCGGCGAAAGGATCCGGCTCAGCCGACGGCACAGCGAGATCGTGGTGCTGCTGGCACAGCACCCGGAGGGCCTGACCGGCGACGAGCTGCTGTGCGCGCTGTACGAGGACGAGACGGTGCCACCTGTGACCCTGCGTGCCGAGCTGGCGCGGCTGCGCGGGGTTCTGGGGCCCGGGGTGCTGGCGTCCCGCCCCTACCGGCTGACGCTGCCCGTCGAGTCCGACGTCGCCGTGGTCGAGCGCCGGCTGCGGGCGGGGGGCGTGACGGCGGCCGCGGCGGCGTACGCCGGTCCGCTGCTGCCCGGTTCGCAGGCCCCGGCGGTGGCACGGCACCGGCGCCGGCTCGCCGACGGCCTGCGCACCGCGCTGATCGCCTGCCGTGACCCCGACCTCCTGGCCGACTGGGCGCACGCGCCGTGGGGCGAGGACGACCTGGACGTCTGGCGTGCGCTGGCATCGGTCCGGCCCACCGCGGCGGTGGTGTCCCGGCTCGCCGCGCTGGAGTCCGAGCTGGCGGCGCCGCACGCGGTGACGTCCCGCCGGTGAACGGCCGGCGCGCGTGCGGGGCGGCCGCCCCGCACGCAACGTCCCCGCAACGTCGCGCTCCCTAGCGTCCTGGGGAGCTGTCCAACGGCGGGCAGCGCACGCTGAGGGAGGCAGACCACGATGACCCGTTACGCGGCGCCCGGCACCGAGGGCGCGATCGTCTCCTACGAGTCGCGCTACGACCACTTCATCGGCGGGGAGTACGTGCCGCCTGTACGCGGGCAGTACTTCGAGAACCCGTCCCCGGTGAACGGGCAGCCGTTCACGGAGATCGCGCGCGGTACGGCGGAGGACGTGGAGCGGGCGCTCGACGCGGCGCACGACGCCGCCCCGGGCTGGGGCCGCACGTCGGTGACCGAACGGTCCGGGATCCTGCTGAAGATCGCCGACCGCATGGAGGCGAACCTCGAACGCCTGGCGGTCGCCGAGAGCTGGGAGAACGGCAAGCCGGTACGCGAGACGCTGGCGGCCGACATCCCGCTGGCCATCGACCACTTCCGCTACTTCGCGGGCGCGATCCGCGCGCAGGAGGGCTCGATCGGCGAGGTCGACGACGACACCGTCGCCTACCACTTCCACGAGCCGCTGGGCGTGGTCGCGCAGATCATCCCGTGGAACTTCCCGATCCTGATGGCCACCTGGAAGCTCGCCCCCGCTCTCGCCGCCGGCAACGCGGTGGTCCTGAAGCCCGCCGAGCAGACCCCGGCCTCGATCCACTACTGGCTGAGCCTGGTCGCGGACCTGCTGCCGCCGGGTGTCGTCAACGTCGTCAACGGCTTCGGGGCGGAGGCGGGCAAGCCGCTGGCGTCCAGCCCCCGGGTGGCGAAGGTGGCGTTCACCGGAGAGACCACCACCGGGCGGCTGATCATGCAGTACGCCTCGGAGAACATCAAACCGGTCACCCTGGAGCTCGGCGGCAAGTCGCCGAACATCTTCTTCGACGACGTCTGGGCGCGGGACGACGACTTCCGCGACAAGGCGCTCGAGGGCTTCACGATGTTCGCGCTCAACCAGGGCGAGGTGTGCACCTGCCCGTCCCGGGCCCTGATCCAGCGCGGCCACTACGCCGAGTTCATGGAGGCCGCGGTCGCCCGCACCGAGCTGATCACCCCGGGCCACCCCCTGGACACCGACACGATGATCGGCGCCCAGGCGTCCAACGACCAGCTGGAGAAGATCCTCTCCTACCTGGACATCGGCCGACAGGAGGGCGCCAAGGTGCTCACCGGCGGCGAGCGCTTCGAGCACGAGGGCGAGCTGAAGGGCGGCTACTACGTCCAGCCCACGATCTTCGAGGGCCACAACCGCATGCGGATCTTCCAGGAGGAGATCTTCGGCCCGGTCGTGTCCGTCACGTCGTTCGACGACTTCGACGACGCGATCAGGACCGCCAACGACACGCTGTACGGCCTCGGCGCCGGAGTGTGGACCCGCGACATGAACACCGCCTACCGCGCGGGCCGGGCGATCCAGGCGGGACGCGTCTGGACGAACTGCTACCACGCCTACCCGGCACACGCCGCGTTCGGCGGCTACAAGCAGTCGGGGATCGGCCGGGAGAACCACCGGATGATGCTGGATCACTACCAGCAGACGAAGAATCTTCTGGTGTCGTACTCGCCGAAGAGGCTGGGCTTCTTCTAGAGCCTGGAGTCGGGTTGCCCGGAGGCGGTCTTGCGCTCCGGGCAACCAAGCTCGCAGGCACCAAGTGCAAGCGAGTCGCCCGTGCTCGCGCCGTCGCGGTCGCGGTCGGACCACCGACGCCGCCGGCCGTCGCACCTCGTCAACCCGACGTGCCCGTGGCGGGAGCTGCGCCCGCCTGGCGGACGTCGGTCGACGGCTCCGGCACACTGGATCGCATGGAGGAGACGGACCGGCAGCTCGGTCAACGGCTGGAGAAGGCCATCATGAGCCTGCTGGAGCGCCGTGCCGACACCTCGTCGATCTGTCCGTCCGACGCGGCGCGCGCGGTCTACGAGGGTGACGACGACGGCTGGCGGGCCCTGATGGAACCGGCCCGCCGCGCGGCATGGCGTCTGGTGAACGACGGCGAGGTCGAGGTGACGCAGGGCGGCCGGCCCGTCGTGGAGACGGAGACGCGCGGACCCGTACGTATTCGGCGCGCGCGTCGGTAGTGACAGCTGGGCACCTCCAGGGGCGGACACGGCTGAGGCGCACGATTCCTGGACCGCCCCCGGATGTGGCCGTGGACGGTCGAGGAACGCGTCACCTGCCCCGAAGACCTACCGCCAGCGTCAGTTCAAGGACCCGGTGCGGTGATGCGAGATCCGGGAACAGCTCCCGCACCTGCGACATCCGGTACCGGACGGTCTGGGGATGGACGAACAACGCCGCCGCCACCTCGTCCCGCCTGCCCTGGTGCAGCAGCCACGCCCGCAACGTCTCCTCCAGCCGCCGTGCGGTCGCCTCGGGCAAGGTCCGCAACGGTGCGAGGGCTCGGGCACGCAGGTCCACGAAAGCGTCCATGTCGGCGCTCAGCACCAGCTCGGACAGGTGCTCCTCGGTGTCGCGAATGCCGGAGGAGAGGGAGCGCGCGCGTACGGCTCGTGCGTACGAGGCCGACACACGCGTCCACGGCCGGGCCGGGCCCACCACGGCGGTGCGGTCAGCCAGCTGTCGCATGAGACGTGATCGGTCGGCATCGGGGACGAGCAGCACACCCGTGGCGTCCGGCAGATCGTCTAGGACGAGGGCGCTCGGGTCGAGCACGCGGTAGGCAGGCCGGGCCTGGGCGGCGGGCAGCAGGACCGCGGTCAGCGAAACCGGAGGCTGCCACCCGGCCCGTTGAGCTGACACAAGCAGTACGTCCGGGCTCGCGCCGGCGAGGAGGTCGCGGGCCAGTTGTTCCAGGTGGCGCTCCTGGGCCCGGCCCTGGGCAGCCAGTTCGTCGGCATGGCCCGCGGCGCTCGCGGCGGAGAGCTCGTCGATGTAGGCGAAGGTCAGCTCGGCGAACTTGGCGACCTCGGCGGCGGGCAGACCTGCGGGTACGGCACCTGCTGCCAGGCATCGCCAGGCCACGCGGGCACCGACGCGGTAGGCGCTGAGCAGAGCGTCCATCGAACGGCCGTCGCGCACCTCGCCCCGGCCCAGCTCGTAGGCGGCGTCACCGGCGTCGCCGCCGGTGGCGTTCCCGCTCGCGAGGTCCAGGTAGTGCCCCAGCGCGGTGCGGACGGCTCGGCGGATGGTGCCGCCCATGCTGCCCGAAAGGGCATTGGCGTAGGGAGGGACCTCGTCGATGATCGCCTGGACGACCTCGTCGGCGGTGGTCCTCAGCGCGGCCCGCAGTGCGGTGACCGTTCTCTCGTCCAGGGCCAGTTCGCTGGCCCTCTGGACTGCATAGCTCATTTCTTGTTCCCTGCGAACAATTCGGGCGACCAGATTCACGTCCTGCGGTCAGGACTTTACGCCTTTGGGCACACCAAGCTGGGGTCATGACGAGTACAGCCCTCCGCAGCAGGGCGTGGAAACTACTGGAGATGGTCACGACGCCGCTGCTGCCGTCGGACTACCTCGACCTGGTCAGCCCGCTGCGAGCGGGCGCCGACCTGCGTGGGCGCATCGAGGCCGTGCATCCCGAGACGGATGACGCCGCGACCATCGTGATCAGGCCGGGACGGGGCTGGCGTGGACACACCGCCGGCCAGTACGTTCGGATCGGCGTCGACGTCGACGGTGTGCGCCTGTGGCGTGCCTACTCGGTCACCTCCCCGACGGACCGGCGCGACGGGCGCGTCACGATCACCGTGAAGGCGATCCCGGACGGCAAGGTCAGCAACCACCTCGTCCGCAGGGCGAAGCCGGGCACGCTGATCCAGCTCGACCAGGCGACCGGTGACTTCGTGCTGCCGAAGACCAGGCCCGCCAAGGTGCTGTACCTGACGGCCGGAAGCGGCATCACGCCGGTCGTGGGCATGCTGCGCGACACCGAGTTCGACGACGTCGTCATGGTCCACTGCGCGCCACGGCCGCAGGACGTGATCTTCCGCAACGAACTGCACGGCCTGGTCGCGGACAGGAAGCTGCGGCTCACCGAGGTGCACACCGACACCGACGGCATACTGGACATCGCCCGTCTCGACGAACTCGTGCCCGACTGGGCCGAGCGCGAGACCTGGGCCTGCGGGCCCGCGGGCCTGCTCGACGCCGCCGAGAAGCACTGGAGCGAGCACGGCGTACCGGAGCGCCTGCACACCGAACGCTTCCGACCCGGCATCGTCGTCGCCGGTGACGGCGGCGAGGTCACCTTCAGCACGACCGGCAAGACCGTCGCCGCGGACGGCGCCACGCCGTTGCTGGACGTCGGCGAGGAATCCGGGGTGCTCATGCCCTCCGGTTGCCGTATGGGCATCTGCTTCGGCTGCGTCACACCGCTCAAGGCGGGTGCCGTACGCGACCTGCGCACCGGCGAGATCACCGAGGCCGAGCCGGGCGTCCTCATCCAGACCTGTGTGTCCGCCGCGGCGGGCCCCTGCAGCATCGAACGGTAGGAGCACCTTGACCGCCATCGACCCCACCGCCCACCTGACCGCGGAGCAGATCGAGGAGCTCGGCCGCGAGCTGGACGCGATCCGCGACGAGGTGATCGCCGGCCGCGGCGAGAAGGACGCCGCCTACATCCGGAAGGTCATCTCCGCCCAGCGCAAGCTGGAGCTGGTCAGCAGGGGCGTGCTGCTGTTCTCGATGTTCCCGCCCGCGTGGCTGGTCGGCACCGCCGGGCTCTCCGTGGCGAAGATCATGGACAACATGGAGATCGGGCACAACATCCTGCACGGCCAGTGGGACTGGATGCGGGACCCGAAGATCCACTCCACCACCTGGGAATGGGATCACGTCTCGCCGGCGGACCAGTGGAAGCACTCGCACAACGAGCTGCACCACACGTACACCAACGTGATCGGCAAGGACAACGACCTCGGCTACGGCATCATGCGCGTCGACGAGGACCAGAAGTGGCATCCCTTCCACCTCGGCCAGCCGCTGTGGAACTTCATCAACGCCTGCTTCTTCGAGTACGGCATCGCAGCGTACGACCTGGAGCTCGGCAAGAACCTGAGCAGGCGCCGCCGCAAGAACCCGGAGTTCCGCGCGCGGGCCAAGGCGGTGGGCCGCAAGATCCGCAAGCAGGTGCTCAAGGACTACGTGATCCACCCGCTGCTGTCGGGCCCGTCGTTCCTCCCCACACTCGCCGCCACGTTCACCGCCAACCTGGTCCGCAACCTCTGGTCCCACTCGGTGATCATGTGCGGGCACTTCCCCGAGGGCGTGCAGGTCTTCGAGCGCCGGTCGATCAAGGGCGAGACGCGCGGCCAGTGGTACCTGCGCCAGATGATGGGCTCGGCGAACATCAGCGGCAGCAAGGCCATGCACTTCATGACCGGCAACCTGTCCCACCAGATCGAGCACCACCTGTTCCCGGACCTGCCGAGCAACCGCTACGCCGAGGTCGCGGTGAAGGTGCGCGCGCTGTTCGAGAAGTACGAGCTGGAGTACGTCACGGGACCGCTGCCCCAGCAGGTGTTCTCCGCGTGGCGCAAGGTCTTCCGGCTCTCGCTGCCGAACAAGAGGAAGCCCGCGGTCCAGACGCCGGCCCGCGAGCAGGAGCTCGTCGCGGCCTGATGCCCCGGCGCGGCGGGGCCGCCTCGCCAGGAGACGTCGCGCCGACGCATGCAGCTGGCCGGCCCCATGGTGACCGCACCGCGGTTCATCAGGGCCGGCAGGCCGGCCGGACGCCGAGCAGTTCGGTCCTCAGCACGGGCGTGCCGTCGACAGGCGCCGGGTCCTGCGTAGTTGGTTCGATTCCGCCGGCAGCGATCTTGTCGAGCGTCTTCAGGCCGGCGTCACCGACCGTGCCGAACACCGTGTAGTTCGGTCGCAGCGCGGAGTCGCCGTAGACGACGAAGAACTGCGAACCGTTCGTGTTCGGACCGGCGTTGGCCATCGCCAGCAGACCGCGCCCGTAAAGGCGACGGACGCCGGTCGGATCGCTCGGTGCCGGCGGCAGGTCCACCGGCAGCTCGTCCCTGTACGCGTAGCCCGGCCCACCCTCGCCGGTGCCGGTCGGGTCGCCGCACTGCAGGACCTTCAGCGTCGGATACGCCGTCAGTCGATGGCAGACCGTACGGTCGTAGAACCGGTGCCGCGCCAGGTGCACGAAGCTCTGGACCGTGCACGGCGCCTTCGCCCGGTCCAGGCGCAGCGGGAGCGGGCCCTGGCTGGTCGGGACAGCCATGTCGACCGTGCCGTGACTGGGGGTGTGCCGCGGGTCGGGCGGCAGGGGGACCGGCCGCGCCGCCGGCTCGTCCGGGGTCTGGGTGTACTGGCAAGGACCGTGCGTGGTTCGCGGCGGGGCATCGGAAGCGGAGGCGGTGGTGCTGCCCCCGGACACGACCAACGCTGCCGCCGCCAACGCGGTCACGAGAGCTAGGTTCATCCTGCACACCCTCCAGAAAGGTCGCCAGATCTCGGAGCGGTCGGAGTCTAAGGCGTGGCCCGGCGGGCGAGAACCCGTCCGCCGGCCACATCCGCCTCCCAACCTTCCGCCCGCGCCGCAGGCCACGCCCGCCCTGGACTGACGTGCGAAGACGGTCCCTGCAACCGGACCCGCTCGGCTCAACGGCAGACGATCCCACCCTCTGCCGCAGGCCAGAGGCGACGGTGAGCGTGTACCACCAGCAGACGAAGAATCCGCTGGTGTCGTACTCCCCGAAGAAGCTGGGCCGCTTCCAGGGCCTGAGGCCGCTTGCCCGGAGGCGGCGTCGCGTGAAGCCGGGACGGCGGGGATCCGAGACGATGCGGAGGATCACCCTGCCCCGGTCTCCGGGTACCGTCAGGGTATGAGTCATCCGCATCCCGAGTTGAAAGCCGCACCGCCCCTTCCCGAAGGAGGTCTGCGGGTCGTCGCCCTGGGCGGCCTCGGGGAGATCGGCCGCAACATGACCGTCTTCGAGCACGCGGGCAAGCTGCTCATCGTCGACTGCGGCGTGCTGTTCCCCGAGGAGACCCAGCCCGGCGTGGACGTGATCCTGCCGGACTTCACCTCGATCCGGGACCGGCTGGACGACATCGTGGGCATCGTCCTCACCCACGGCCACGAGGACCACATCGGCGGCGTGCCGTACCTCCTGCGCGAACGGCGAGACATCCCCGTCGTCGGCTCCAAGCTGACGCTGGCCTTCCTGGAGGCCAAGCTCAAGGAGCACGGCATCCGCCCGCGCACGGTGCGGGTACGGGAGGGCGACCGGCGCGGCTTCGGGCCCTTCGACTGCGAATTCGTGGCGGTCAACCACTCCATCCCCGACAGCCTCGCGGTCGCCATCCGCACCCGGGCGGGGATGGTGCTGCACACCGGTGACTTCAAGATGGACCAGTTCCCTCTCGACGACCGCATCACCGATCTGCGCGCCTTCGCCCGCCTCGGCGAGGAGGGCGTGGACCTGTTCCTCACCGACTCCACCAACGCCGAGGTGCCCGGCTTCACGACTTCCGAGCGTGAGCTGAATCCGGCGATCGAGCAGGTGATGCGCACCGCGCCGCGCCGGGTCATCGTCTCCAGCTTCGCCAGCCACGTGCATCGCATCCAGCAGGTCCTGGACGCCGCCCACCAGCACGGCCGCAAGGTCGCCTTCGTCGGCAGGTCGATGGTCCGCAACATGGGCATCGCCCGTGACCTGGGCTATCTGAAGGTCCCCTCCGGTCTGGTCGTGAGCACGAAGGAGCTGGAGAAGCTCCCGGACCACAAGATCACCCTGGTGTGCACGGGCTCCCAGGGCGAGCCGATGGCCGCGCTCTCACGGATCGCCAACCGCGACCACATGATCCGCATCGGCAAGGGCGACACCGTCCTGCTCGCCAGTTCCCTCATCCCCGGCAACGAGAACGCCATCTACCGGGTGATCAACGGACTCACCCGGTGGGGCGCCCACGTGGTCCACAAGGGCAATGCCAAGGTGCACGTCTCCGGGCACGCCAGCGCCGGCGAACTGGTCTACTGCTACAACATCGTCAAGCCCCGCAACGTCATGCCCGTGCACGGCGAGTGGCGCCACCTGCGGGCCAACGGCGACCTCGCCATCCGTACGGGGGTCGACCCCGAGCGGGTCGTCATCGCCGAGGACGGCGTCGTCGTCGACCTGGTCGACGGGCGTGCGTCCATCACCGGCAAGGTCCCCGCCGGCAACGTCTACGTGGACGGCATGGAAGTCGGCGGCGCGACCGAGGCGTCCCTCAAGGACCGCCTCACCCTCGCTGCCGAAGGCGTGGTCACGGTGGTGGCGATCGTCGACGCGGACACCGGCGCCCTCGCCGAGCCCCCCGACTTCCTGGCCCGGGGCTTCGTGCACGACGACGCCACCTTCGAGCCGGTCATCCCCGTCATCGAGAAGACCCTGGCCACCGCGGCCGAGGAAGGTGTCGGGGACGCGCGCCAACTCGAACAACTCGTCGCCCGCGCCGTGGCGAACTGGGCGTTCCGCACCCACCGCCGCCGGCCCCTCATCATCCCCGTCATCATCGACGCCTGAGGCGCATCGGGGCCCTGGCGCCTTACCGGCACCAGGGCCCCGAAGGGATTACCCGTGTGACGTCGCCGGCTGCGCCGCGGCCGCACTCGGCGGGCGCCGGCCACCACACCACCATGCGCGCGGAGCCGGTGCCCTGCGAACCGGCACCCCCCGTGTCATTCCGAGGGAATGCGGAACTCGAATTCGGGGCGGTCCCACGGCACGGCGGGCGGGTTCGCGAGCACGGTCCCGATCCGCACCGCACCGACGCGGTGGTAGAAGCCCTCGGCGGGCAGATGTGACACGACCCTGACACGGTCGAGCCCGGCGGCACGGGCCTCGGACAGCATGTGCGCGACGAGCAGTCGTCCGATGCCCCGTCCCTGCGCTTCGTCGGCGACGAACAGCAGGTCGAGCTCCGGTGGAGCGAGGACGAGCGAGTAGAACCCGAGGACCCTGCCTCCGGGCTCGTCGGAGCCGACGGCTACGAAGACGCGATGGGCCTCGATGTAGTCGGGACCGACCCGGTAGCCCTCGACCGCGGCCGCGTACTTGCCCTCGTAGGCGCCTGAGCCGCGCACGAGCCGCGTGAGCCGTTTGGCATCCCGCGCGACGGCCCTCCGTATGGTGACCGGCCGGCTGATCGGGGAAGTGCGTGCACCCATCGGGGGAGTATCGCGCACGGGGAGGTGCCTTCGTGCGGCGGGTCGGCGGGACGGCGGCCCGGGCGGGCGTCCCGCACCGCTCCCGGCAACCACCTGCCCGGGCCACGGCCGGCCAGTCACTGCCGCGTCGCCCGCCGGGCTCAGACGGTGGCGAGCGCCTCGGCGTACTGCTCGTCGGTCACCGGCTCCAGCCAGGTGGTGCCGTCGCCGTCGGCGTCACCGACGACCATGGCGATGTGCGCCATCAGGGTGGTGTCGGTGCCGCCGTGCCAGTGCTCCTCACCGGGCGGGCACCTGACGGTCTGGCCGGCGCTGACGCGGACGACGTCGCCGTCACGGGTGCCGACGAGGCCGACACCGTCGGTGATGTGGAGGATCTGGCCGTTGACGTGGGAGTGCCAGTTGGTGCGGGCACCGTGGGTGAAGCGGACCAGGGCGGTCGCCAGCCGGGCCGGCTCGGCGGGGGTCTCGATCATGTTGAGGTAGACGTCGCCGGTGAAGCGCTCGGCGGGGGCCTTGACGGTCGGGGTCTGCGGGACGAGTTCCACGGACGTCGCTCCTTGTCGTGGGGCTGGGGGGAAGTGGTGTGCGGGGTCGGGTGTCACTGGGCGACATAGCCGCCGTCGACGGGCAGCGCGACGCCGACGACGAAGCCGGCGCCGGGGCTGCACAGCCACAGGACGGCCTGCGCGATCTCGTCGGCGGTGCCGAGACGGCCGACGGGCTGGTTCGCCTCGGCCTCGGCCCGGTCGAGCTCTCCCTTGGCGATCATGTCGCTCACCATGGGGGTGTCGATGGTGCCGGGGCAGATCGCGTTGATCCGGATGCCCTGCGGGGCGTACTCCAGGGCGGCGCTGCCGGTCAGACCGATGACGCCGTGCTTGCCGGCGTGGTACGAGGCGCGGCCGGGGATGCCGACCAGGCCGCCCAGGGAGGAGCAGTTGACGATCGCTCCGCTGCCCTGGGCCCGCATGTGACGCAGCTCGTGCTTCATGCTCGCCCAGACGCCGCGCAGGTTGACGGCGTGGACGCGGTCGAAGATCTCGGCCGCCTCCTCGGCGGCGTCGGCCGGCGGGATCTGGATGCCTGCGTTGTTGTAGGCCATGTCCAGGCGTCCGAAGGTCTCCACCGTGCGGTCGACGGCGGCGGCGACCTGTGACTCGTCGCTGACGTCGCAGGTGAGGGCGAGCACCCTGCGGCCTTCGCCGGTGAGCTGCCGTGCCACCGTGTCGAGGGCGGCCTCGTCGATGTCGGCGAGGCCGACGGCGGCGCCCGCTTCGGCGAAGGCGCGCGCCGTGGCCAGTCCCATGCCGGACGAGGCTCCGGTGACGAAGGCGACCCGGCCGGTGAAGTCGTACGTGGGGTTCAACGGGTTTCGTTCTTTCCGTGCGGTGCGTGGGGCGGTGGTATGCCGGGGGTGTGCGTCGGTCAGGGCCTGAGCAGTGCCTTGACGGCCCGGCGCTCGTCCATGGCCCGGTAGCCCTCGGCGACCTGGTCGAGGGGCAGGGTGAGGTCGAAGACCTTGCCGGGGTCGATCCGGCCGGTCACGACGCGTTCGACGAGGTCGGGCAGGTAGCGGCGCACGGGGGCGGGGCCGCCGCGCAGGCCGACGTGGGAGAAGAACAGTTCCTGCCCGTCGACGGCGACGCCGTGCGGGACGCCGACGAAGCCGACGCTGCCGCCGGGGCGGGCGGAGTGCAGCGCCTGCCGCATGGCCTGCGCGGTGCCCACGCACTCCAGCACGCTGTCGGCGCCGATGCCGTCGGTGAGGTCCTTGATCCGGGCGATGCCCTCGTCGCCGCGCTCGGTGACGATGTGGGTGGCGCCGAACTCGCGGGCCAGTTTCTGCCGGGACTCATGGCGGCTCATGGCGATGATCCGCTCCGCGCCCCGCTCCTTGGCGGCGATCACCGCGCACAGGCCGACCGCCCCGTCGCCCACGACCACGGCGGTGGATCCGGGCTTCACCTCGGCGGCGTCGGCGGCCCACCAGCCGGTGCCCATGACGTCGGAGACGGCCAGCAGACCGGGCCACAGCTCCTCGCCCGGCACCTCCTCCGTGGCGACCAGGGTGCCCTGGGCGTTGGGGATGCGAACGTAGTCGGCCTGGCAGGTGCTCATGAACTCGCGGTGCAGGCAGTTCGACGGGAAGCCGTTGCGGCAGTTGGCGCAGGTGTTGTCCGAGGTCGCGAACGAGCCGACGACGAACTGGCCCGGCTTCACCGCCGTGACCTCGGAGCCGACCTCCTCGACGAAGCCGACGTACTCGTGCCCCATCGGATGGGCGTCGCCGATCGGCTCCAGGCCGCGCCAGGGCCACAGGTCGGAGCCGCACACGCAGGTGACGGCCGTGCGGATGATCGCGTCGGTGGGGTGGAGGATCTTCGGGTCGTCCAGCGTCTCGAAGCGGATGTCACCGGGGGCGTAAATCACTGCGCCGCGCATGGGGGGTTCCTTTGCTCACATGAAGTCGGACCGCTGAAACGGTCCGCGTACGACCGTCCCCGGGCGCGGGACGACCGCGCGCCGGGGTCGGGCGGCCCCGTCCCCGGCCGGCGGACGGCCGGGGACAGCGCCTCGTCCTCCAGGTAACCGCCCGTGGCGGCGGCCGGCCAGTCACCGTCGATGGGTGTACCGGCAGTACACCCCTCATGCGGCCCGCCGCACGTACGGTCGAAGGGTGGACAACCAACAGGAGGTCCGCGAGTTCCTCACCTCGCGGCGAGCCAAGATCACCCCCGAGCAGGCCGGGCTGCCCGCCGGGACCCGGCGTCGCGTCCCCGGGCTGCGCCGCAGCGAGGTCGCCGCCCTGGCCGACATGAGCGTGGAGTACTACGCCAAGCTCGAACGCGGCAACCTCGCCGGTGCCTCCCCCGCCGTCCTCGAGTCCGTCGCCCGTGCCCTGCGGCTCGACGACGCCGAACGTGCCCACCTCCTCCATCTGGCCCAGGCCGCCGACGGCTCCGACGCCCTCGTCCGGCCCCGGCCCCGGCGCCCCGCCCGGCAGTGGGCCCCGCACCGCAGCCTGCAGTGGACGCTCGACGCGATCACCGCGGGCCCCGCCTTCGTCCGCAACGGCCGCATGGACATCCTGGGCACCAACGCCCTCGCCCGCGCCTTCTACAGCGACGTCCACGCGAACCCGCACAACCAGGCGAACCTGGCGCGCTTCACCTTCCTGGACCCCGCGTCGCGCCGCTTCTACCCCGAGTGGGGCCCGGCCGCCGACGTCACCGTCGCGATCCTGCGCACCGAGGCCGGCCGCAACCCGCACGACAAGGAGCTGCACGACCTCGTCGGCGAGCTCTCCACCCGCAGCGACGACTTCCGCACTCGCTGGGGCGCCCACAACGTCCGCCACCACGGCACCGGCACCAAGCACTTCCACCACGAGGCGGTCGGACGTATCACCCTCGCCTACGAGGGGCTGGAGATGGCGGCCGAGCCCGGCCTCACCGTCACCATCTACACGGCCGAACCCGGCTCACCCTCCGAAGAGGCGCTGCGCCTGCTCGCCTCCTGGGCCGCGACACGGGAAGCCCCCGCCGGACGACCGGGCGAGCACTGAGCTCCCTCCGGGAACGCCTCACCCCGGTGCGCGGGCCGGTGATCGCCGGGGTCGCACGGCTCGCCGGCCGCGGCGACCGGCCGGCTCAGGCCGGGCAGGCCGGTTCCGTCCCCGGAGCGGACGGGCCGGCGGTGGGCGACGCGCCGGGGTCCGGGGACGGGCTCGCCGAGTCGGAGGGGCAGTCCTCCGGGGTGGAGGGTTCGGCGGTCGGCGTGGGCGGGGCGGTGGAGGTCGGTGTGGGCGAGGGGTCCGGTGACGTGGAGCCGGACGGGGAGGGATCCGGTGACGGGGAGGGGACGGGGCCCGTCGTGGACGGGGACGGCCGGGGCGACGGCGAGGCCGGCACCGGGTGCGAGGGGGACGGGGCGGGCGTGCCGGGGTCGGGACCGATGACGATGCCGCCTCCCTGACCGCCGCCGCCCCCGCGGCCGCCCTGGTCGGCCGGTTTCGTCGCGGGGGTGTCGCCGCCCGCTCCGGGCGACCGGGGGATGACGCCCTTGCCGTCGGGCACGGTGTGCACGCCGCTGCGGTAGAAGTCCATCCAGTGCCGGACCAGTTCGAGGTAGGACCGCGAGTGGTTGTAGCTGAGGATCGCCCGGTCGAGGTCGGCGGCCCGGCGCAGGTCACGGTCTCCGGCGCACAGGTAGTGCCCGGCGGCGAGGGCCGCGTCGAAGACGTTGTTGGGGTCGCTGCGGCCGTCGCCGTTGCCGTCCGCGCCCCACCGCGCCCACGTCGACGGCAGGAACTGCATCGGCCCCACCGCCCGGTCGTACACGGTGTCGCCGTCGTGGACGCCGCCGTCGGAGTCCAGGATCAGGGCGAAGTTCCGGCCGTCGAGCGCCGGTCCCGTGATCCGGCCGAGCGTGGTGCCGTGCCGGTCGACCGCACCGCCGCGCGCCTGTCCGGATTCCACCTTGCCGATGGCGGCGAGCAGTTGCCAGGGCAGCGCGCACCCCGGGTCCGTGCGGCCGACGGACGTCTCCGCGGCGCGGTAGGCGCGCAGCACGGTGCCCGGGATGCCGGACTCGGCCCGGGCCCGGACGACCTGCCCGGCGCGGGGCGGGATGTCGGGGCTGACCAGCGGCGGGAGTTCGGTGTGGTACGAGCCGTCGTCGGGCGGGGCGAGTTCGGCGTACGGGGGGTCCGGCGCCGGGGCCGGGGCCGGGCGGTCGTCTGCGGCCGGCCGGGCGCCCTCTTTGTGCGGGAGTCCGGGACCCTGGGAGGCGGTGAGCGCCGCCACCGCGGTCACGGCGATGGCGGTGGCGCGCAGACCCTGCCGGGTCCGGACGGGCACGCGACGGGCGCGGCGTTGGGGCATGGTCTGTCACTCCCTGGTGGTGAGACTCGTACGGGTTCAGCGGCCGAAGGTGTCGATGCCCGAGACGAGCCAACGGCCGTCGTGCCGCTCGACGTCGACGGCGAACATCGCCCCGGCGTAGGCGCCCTCGTCCTCGGCCTTCTTGTCGCCGGAGGTGCTGACGCTGCTCTGGTCGGCGTAGACCAGGACCCGGGCCAGGTCGCCGTCGACGCGCTCGACCGCGCTGTCGGTGACCGTGGTGGTGATCACCGCCTTCTGCTGGTCGGCCTGCTTGCGGATGTCGCCGAACAGGTCCCGGTGCTGGGCGACCGCGCGTCCCGTCAGCCATTGCCCGGCGGCCTTGTCGAAGGCGTCGGGGTGGGCGTGGTCGTACGAGAAGAGCGCGGCGACGGCCCTGGTGGACTGGCCCTTGATCTCGCTGGTGCGGGCGGTGTCGGCGAGGGCGGTGTTGCGTGCCGCCGGGGTGTCGCGGAGGGCCTCGGCGCGGGCGTGCGCCCAGCCGGCGAAGCCGCCGAGGACCAGGGTCAGCAGGAAGAGGGCCACGAGGGTGCGGCGGGCGCCGGACGGGTACGGGGTCGCGCCGTCCGGCCGGTCCGCGTCCTCGCCTCCCGGGGGCGGGCCGTTCCGGGCGACCGCCCGTTCGCCGGGGGGCGCGGTCCGGATGCGGGCCGGCCGTGGCCGGTCGCGCGGTTCCCCCGGTCCCTGGACGGCGTCCGTGCCGGCCGGGGGACGGAGGGCCTCGCGGGCCTGGCGGCGGCGTGCGTTGTTCAGGTGGTGGCGGGTCGTCGGCATGGTGTGTCGTCCTCTCCTGCGGCCGGTCAGCCGGCCGGTGTGCCGCCGACCGGGGCCTGGCCCAGGGCGCTGAGCTTCCAGTGGCCGTCGGTGCGGGTCAGTTCGCCGAGCATGCGGCTGTCCTTGTCGGTGCTCGCGTCGCCGGGCGCCTTCACCGTCACCCGCAGGGCCACCAGCACCCGGGCGCGGCCGGCCCGGTCGTCGAGTTCGGTGAGCGCGCCGGAGAGCACCTTGGCCGTGGTCACGGTCCTGGCGGTCTTCACCTGGGCGGCGAACTCGTCCCGCCCTGAGACCAGTTGCTCGTGCAGCTCGCCGGTGGTGGAGGACTCCCAGAGGTCCAGGCCGCGGTCGATGCTGCGGTGGTCGAGCGTGTTGAGGTTCTGGACGGCCTGTTCACCGGCGGCGAGGGCCGCGTCGCGCTGCTCGGCGTAGCCCACGGAGTCGTCGTGGGCCGCGTCGTACCAGTCCCAGCCCGCCCAGGCGGCGAAGCCGCCCGCCGACAGGGCGAGGGCGAGGGCCGTGGCCGTCAGCGCGCGGAGCCGGGCCGGTTTGCTGGTCCCGCGTTTCATGATGTCCGCCTCTCCCCCGCGCCCGCTCAGCGGGTCTTGATGTCGACGATCCGCCACTGGTCCTTCTCCCATCGCGCGGTCACCGTGAGCTGGGCCGCGGCGGAGGTGGTGCCGCCCTTGCCGCGGTGCGAGATCTGGTCGAGGAAGACCAGCAACCGCGCGTTGTCGCCGTCGAGTTCGATCACTCCGGTGCGCACGGCCTGGGTGCTCAGGGTGACGCGCTGTTCGGCGAGGTCCGCGCGGATCCGGCCCATGAGTTCCGTGTACTGGCGTTCCGCCCGCCCCGCGAGGACGGACCGCGCCGCCCGCTCGGTGGATTCCAGGCCGTCCGGCGTGTACGAGAAGATCCGCGCGAGGGCGTTGCCGACGTCACCGGCGACGCGGGTGGTGGCCTCGGCGTCGGTCAGCGCGTGGTTCCCGGCGGACGGGGTCGAGCTCAGCTGGTGGGCGCCGTAGAAGAAGAGGCTGCCGGCGAGGACGAGCAGCGCGGCCCCCGCCGCGGGGGCGAGGCGTCTGACGAGGGCACGCGGGCGGCGGCCTCCGCGGGCCGGCGACGGCTCCTCCCGCGCGGTCTCCCCGCCCGGCCCGGCGTCGGCATCCGCCTCGGCGTCGGCGTCGGTACCGGTGCCGGACTCCGCGTCCGCGCTCCCGGACTCCACATCCACGCTGTCGTGCTCCGCGTCCGCGCCCGGGGCGTCGTCGGCGTTCCCCTCGGCGGCGGTCGCGCTCTCCGTCCCGTCGCCCGGGCCGGTGGTGTTCCGGGACCGTCCGAGGTGCAGCAGCCGTGTCATCGGCTCTCGTCCTCCTCCGCCGTCCGCGCGAGCGGTACCGCGCTCAGTGCCTTGACCTTCCACTCCCCCGCGTCCGTGCGGGCCAGGACCGCCTCCAGGCGCTTGCGGTCGGTGGTCGGCGACTTCGATCCGGCGGGCGTGACGTCGACGCGCACGGTGGCGACGAGCTTGGCGGTGCCCGCGCGCGTGTCGAGGGCGGTGAGCGCGGCCTCCGTGACCGTGCCCCGTGCCGAAGCGCCCTGTTCGGGCGTGGTGCCGCCCAGTTCGTCCCGCAGCGGCCCGGTCGAGGCGGCACGCCAGTCCTCGATGCCCGCCCGCGCCCGTTCCCGGGTCGAGGCGTCGAGGGTGTTGAGGACGGCGAGCCGCTCGCGCCCGTCGGCCAGCGCCTCGTCGCGTTCACGGCCGTAGGCGAGCGAGTCGTCGCCCCGTGCCTGGGCGTACGTCCACGCCCCGGTGCCGCAGAACGCCAGCGCCAGCGCCAGTCCCGCCCCGGTGAGGACGCGCGCGCGGCTCATCGGCCCGCCTCCGGGTCCGCGCCGAGCAGCCCCGGCAGGCCGTTCACCGCGGTGCCGCCCGTGTCCGGCAGGGCCAGCGCGCCCGGCAGGGCGGCGGCGGACTTCGACGGGACCGGGCCGGCGGCGCCCGTGCCGCCCGAGGGCAGGGAGCCGGGCCTGGCCGGGTCGGGCACCGCGCCGCCCCGGGGCGCGTGGGCGGAGCCTCGTACGTTGACACCGCTCGCGGCCGGTGCCGTGCAGGAGGCGCCGGTGTTGAGGGCGGGGGCGGTACCGAGGTCCAGGCCGGTTCGGTAACGGGTGCCGCCGTAGCCGTCGGTGCAGGGCAGGGGCTGGAAGAAGGTGACGGCCAGGCCGAGTCTCATCGTCCCCCCGTCGACGGCGGTGGCACCGGCCGAGACGGCCGCCGGGTACCTCACGAGCAGTTCCTCGATGCCGCGCTGCCGGGTGACGGCGACCTCGGAGGTGGTGAGCAGGTTGGCGAGGACCACGCCCAGGCTGGGGTCGAGGTCCCGCAGCAGCCCACTGACCTGGGTGGCGGCGTCCGGCGTGACGGCGAGGAGCCGGCGCAGGTCGGCGTCGGAGCCCTTGAGGGAGCGGGCGAGTTCCGTGGCGCCGTCGGCGAAGCCGCGGATGGCCTCCCCCTCCTCGGCCTGGGTGCGCAGCACGGTCTCTCCGTCGGTGAGCAGGCGGGTGGTTGAGGGCAGGTTCCGGTCGGCGGCCTCGATGAAGGCGCTGCCATTGTCGAGCAGCACCTCGAGGTCGTCGCCGTGCCCCTCGAAGGCCTTGCCGAACTCGTCGACGACCGTGCGCAGGTCGTCCAGCGGCACGGACCGGGTGAGGTTGTCGACGCTGGTGAGGACGTCGGTGACGGGCGCGGGCACTTCGGTGTCCGGCTCTTCGATCCGGGCGCCCTCGGCGAGGTAGGGACCGTCGTCGCTATCGGGCCGCAGGTCGATGTACTGCTCGCCGACCGCGGAGAGTCCGGCCACCACGGCCCGCGTGTCGGCGGGGATGCGGGGGGCGGACTTCTTGATGCGCAGCTCCGCCACGACTCCGTCCGCGGTGAGCCCGATCGGGCCGACCCGGCCCACCGACACGCCGCGGTAGGTGACGTCGGAGTGGGTGAACAGGCCACCGGTACGCGGAAGTTCGACCTTCACGGTGTAGTAGTCGGCGATGCCGACGTACCGGCCGAGGTCGGCGTACCGGATGCCGAGGAAGGCGAGGACGAGTACGGCGATGACAAGGAAGGCGAGGTTCTTCAGGCGTACGGCGAGGGTGATCATCCCTGCGTGCCTCCGTCCCCGGGGTTGCCGGTGGGTGCCGATACCGAGGGCAGGGGCAGCGGTGCCGACGAGGAGGGCGCGGCGCCGGTGCCGCCCGGCGGGGTGCCCGCCCGCTTCCCGGGTGCGGCGCCCCGCTCGCTCTGTGCCGTGGCGGTGGGCGAGGGGGTGGTGCTCCGGGGCACCAGGGGCGGGATGACCTGGGTGCCGGGGGTGGCGGTCATGTTCAGGTACACGTTGAGGTAGTCGCCCTTGACGCCGTTGAGCACCTCGTCGGTGAACGGGTAGGTGAGCAGGACCTGGAGGGAGTCGGGCAGGTCGGTCCCCGCGTCGGCGAGGGCCTTGAGGGTGGGGGCGATGGCCTTGAGGTCGGCGACCATGTCGTCCTTGCTGGCTTCGACGGTGGAGACGGCGACCCCGGACAGCGTGTCCAGGGAGCGCAGCATGGTCAGCAGTGAGCCACGCTGTTCGTGCAGGGTCTTCAGGCCGGGCGAGAGGTCGGTCAGGACGGTGCGGACGTCGTCCTTGCGGCCGGCGAGGGTCGCGGCGAGCCGGTTGACGCCGTCGAGGGCGTCGGTGATGTCGCCGCGGTGGTCGTCGAGGTTCGCCACGAGTTCCTCGACCCGTGTCAGCATGGAGCGGACCTCGGGTTCGCGTCCGCCGAGGGCCTTGTTGAGTTCCTGCGTGATGGTCTTGAGCTGGTTGACGCCGCCGCCGTTGAGCAGCAGGGACAGGGCGCCGAACACCTCCTCGACCTCGGTGTTGCGGCCGGTGCGGGCAAGCGGGATGACACCGCCGTCACCGAGCCGTTCCGTGCCGGCGGACTCGGCGGGCGCGACGAGCTGGACGTACTTCTCGCCGAGCAGGCCGGACTGCTCCAGGCGGGCGCCGGCGTCGCGGGGCAGCCGGACGTCTCCGTTGATCTTCATGGTGACGCGGGCGGACCACGCGTCGCCGTCCAGGCGGATGCCGGTGACCCGGCCGACGGCGACGTCGTTCACCTTGACCGCGGCCTGCGGCACCAGGCTGAGGGCGTCGTCCAGTTCGGCGGTCACGGTGTAGGGGTGGGAGCCGAGGTCGGCGCCGCCCGGCAGGGGCAGGTCCTCGATGCCGTCGAAGCGCGGGGCGGTGACGGAGAACGCGCCGAGGGCCAGCGCGAAGCCGACGCCGAGGGCGAGGAGTCCGCCGATCCCGACGCCGGTGACGGCGCCGGTGGCGAGCACCCGCCGTCGCACCGTGCCGTGCGGGACCTCGACGCGGGGGGCCTCGGCGGTCTCCACCTGGTCCGCGGCCGTGGCGTCCACCGGGTCGGACGCCCTTCCCCGGCGCCGTACGACGCGCTTCACCGCTCCCCCTTTCGCGGGGCCGAGGCCGACGACGCGGAGCCGCCGGTCGCCGGCAGGGGCAGCAGCGGGCCGCCCGTGCTGATCTCGTTGAGGTTCGCGCGGCCGTCGATCATGCCGGTGCCGGGGTCGTAGGCGCCGACGAGGTTGTCCGCGGCGAGCGGTGCGACGTCCAGGGCCTCGGCCAGCGAGGTGCGCTGTCGGACGAGGGTCTGGGTGATCGGGACGAGCCGTTCGACGTTCTTCTTCAATTCGCCCCGGTTGTCCTTGATGAAGGTCTTCACCTGGCCGAGTGCGGTGCCGAGTTCCTCCAGCGCGCCCGCGAGGTCGTCCTTGTTGTCGGCGAAGTAGCCGACGACCGTGTCCAGTCGCTCCTGGGCGGTGCGTACGCCGGTGTCCTTGTCCTTGAGCATCGTGGTGAAGGTCTGGAGGCTGCTGAGGGTGGCGAACAGGTCGTCGCTCGACCCGTCTAGGGTCTTGGTTGCCTTGCCGAACTCCTCGATGCCCTCGCCGATGGCCTCGCCGTTGCCGTCGAGGTTGGCGGCGCCGGTTCTCAGCAGGTCGGACAGGGCCCCGTCCGCGTTGGCCCCGTCCGGCCCCAGTGCCTCGCCGAGGTCGGTGATCGAGGCGTAGAGCTGGTCGATCTCGACCGGGGTGCGGTTGCGGGATGCGGGCAGCACGGCTCCGTCGGCGAGGGCGGCCCCGGAGGTGTAGGCCGGGGTGAGCTGGACGTAGCGGTCGGCGACGACGCTGGGCGCGACCACCAGGGCCCGCGCCGACGCGGGGACGCGTACGCCCTCGTCCAGCGCCAGCTCGACCCGCACCCGGGTGCCCTGGGGGTGGACCGACTCGACCTCGCCGACCCGGACGCCGAGGATGCGCAGGTCGGAGCCGGCGTAGATGCCGACGGCGCGGTCGAAGTAGGCCGTGATGCGGGTGCCGTCGGAGCCCAGGGCGCGCACCGTGGCGAGTCCTGCGGCGACCACGGCGAGCGCGATCGCGGCCGCGAGGAGTCTTCTGCGTCTGCTCATCACTCACCGCTCCCCTCGGCCGCCGCCGGCTGCTTGGGCGGCATGCACGACGTCTTGGGCTGGGACTGGGCGGGCAGGTAGTCGCGAGGCACCACCCCGCACAGATAGCTGTCGAACCAGCGGCCGTTGCCGAGGGTGTTGCCGACGAGCCGGTAGTAGGGGCCGACCAGGGCGAGCGTCCGGTCCAGTTGGGTGCTGTTCTCCTCCAGGACGGTGGTGACCCGGCCGAGCGCCTTCAGCGTGGGGCCGAGCTGCTTCTCGTTGTCGTCCACCAGGCCGGTCAGTTCGGTGCCGAGGTCGCGGCTGCCCTTCAGCAGGGCGGTGATGGCGTCCCGCCGGTCCTGGAGTTCGCCGAGCAGCGGCCCGGCGTCCTCGATGAGGGTCTCGAAGCTGGACTTCTTGTCCTTCAGCGTCTTGGTGAACTGGGCGCTGCCACCTAGGAGTTCGGACAGTTCACGGTCGCGCTTGGAGACGGAGCGCGACAGGTCTGACAGCCCGGTGGCGGCTTTGCGGACGTGCGGCGGCGAGTTCTCGAAGGTCTCCGAGATCGTCTCGAAGCTCTCGGCGAGCTGCCGGGTGTCGATGGCGTCGACGGTGGAACCGAGGTCCTGGAACGCCTGGGTGACGTCGTACGGCGAGGTGGTCCGGGTCCGCGGGATGCGGTCGCCGGGGTCCTGTTCCGCGGCGCCGAGCGGGTCGAGGGCCAGGTACTTGTCGCCGAGCAGGGTCTTGATGGCGATGGCGGCGGTGGTCCGGTCGCCGATCCAGACGTCCTCGACCTCGAAGGTGACTTTCACCCGGTCGCCGTCGAGCCGGACCGAGGTGACCTCGCCGACCTTGACGCCGGCCACGCGCACCTCGTCGCCCTCGTCCAGTCCCGCCGCCTCGGTGAAGTCGGCGTTGTAGGTGGTGCCGCCGCCGGTGAGGGAGATGCGGTCGGCGTTGTATGCGAGGACGGTGAGCAGGGCCAGCAGGAGCAGGCCGACCAGGGCCACGGCGACCGGGTCGCGGTCCTTGACCGGCTTCAGGCGCGGCGGGCGGAGGCGGCGGCGTGCGGGAGCGGGGGTGTCGCGGTGCCCGGGCCGCAGCAGCAGGGTCATGCGCCGCACCTCGCTTCGGTGACCGCGATACCGGTCGGCGGCTTCGCGCCGGTGGAGGTCGTCACGCCGCCCACGCGGGCCTCGCAGAGGTAGAGGTTGAACCAGGAGCCGTAGGAGGACAGGCGGCCCAGGGCGGTCAGCTTGGCGGGGGTGCGGTCGAGGAAGTCCTCGATCTGCGGGGTGGCGTCGCCGAGGTTCCCGGAGAGCCGGCCCAGTTCGCGGACGTCCTGCTTCAGGGGGGCGCGGCCCTCTTCGAGGAGGTCGGCGGTCACGGTGGTCAGGTCGCCCATGGCGGCGACGGCCTTGCCCAGGGGCTTGCGGTCGTCGTTGAAGCCGGTGACGAGTTTCTGGAGGGTGTCCACGAGGTCGTCGAAGTCGGCCTCGCGGTCGTTGAGGGTGGTCAGGACCGTGTTGAGGTTCTTCACCACCTCGCCGATGACCTTGTCCTTGGCGGCGACCGTCGTGCTGACGGAGCCGATGTGCCGGACGAGGCTGTCGACGGTGCCGCCCTCGCCCTGGAGGACCTGCACGATGGAGCCGGCGAGTTCGTTGACGTCCTTCGGGGAGAGGCCCTCGAAGAGCGGCTTGAAGCCGTTGAAGAGCAGGGTCAGGTCGAGTGCGGGGGCGGTGCGTTCGAGCGGGATGGTCTCGCCGGCGTCGAGGGTGCCGGTGAGGTCGCCGCTGCCCCGGTCCAGGGCGATGTAGCGCTGCCCGACCATGTTGAGGTACTTCACGGCGGCGGTGGTCGACGCGGGCAGGGTGCGGTCGCCGCGGACGCTGAAGGTGACCTGGGCGGTGCGGCGGTCGACGACGCGGACGTCGGTGACCTCGCCGACCTCGACCCCGGAGATACGTACGCTGTCGCCGTCGGTGACTCCGGTGGCGTCGGTGAACAGTGCCTTGTAGGAGAGGCTGTGGTCGCCGACGCCGGTGCCGGAGACGCTCAGCCCGAGGACGGTCGTGGCCAGCACGGTGACCACCAGGAAGGCGAGGGACTTCAGCACCGGGCCGGTCAGCGGACGGCGCCGGGTGTGGCTGGTGTTCCGGGGTGTCATCGCAGGGTCACCTCCGTGCCGCGCAGTGCCGGTCCCGCGAGGAGGCTGCTCCACTCGGGGAGGTCGGCGGGGGCCTTGCCGGTGGCGGGCGCGAGGAGTTCGTTGACGAGGTCGTTCTCCTGCGGGGAGTTGGCCGGGCCGAGGTCCTGCCCGGCCGTCGCGGGCACCTGTACGGCCGGTTTCGCGGAGACGCCGAGGTAGGGCACGGGGTAGCAGCGGGGGCCGCCGCCGGCGCCGTAGGAGGGGGTGTCGCTGCCGGGGCGGTAGGCGCCGCGGGAGGGCACGGTGGTGACGTCGACGCGCAGGCCGGGCCGGTCGGTGCCCTTGCCGAGGGCCTTGTCCATGGCCGGGACGAAGTCGGCGAGGGTCCGCAGGGTGCAGGGGAAGGCCGAGGAGTACTCGGCGAGCAGTTCCAGGGTGGGCCTGGAGGAGGCGGAGAGGCGGATGATGTTGTCCTTGTTCTGCCTCAGGAAGGCGGTCATGTCCTCGGCCGTCGCGGTGGTGGCGCCGAGGGTGCCGGCCAGCTCGCTCTCCTTCTCGGCCAGGGTGCCGCTGGTGGTGGTGAAGTCGGTGAGGGCCGTGAGGATGTCGGGGGCGGCGTCGGCGTAGACGTGGCTGACCTTCACGAGCTCTTTCAGGTCGCGGTTGAGAGTGGGCAGTTGGGGGTTGAACTCGCGCAGGTGGGAGTCGAGGAGCGTGAGGGTCTCGCCGAGCCGGTCACCGCGTCCCTCCAGGGCCTGGGAGACGGCGGAGAGCGTGGCGGAGAGCTTCTGCGGCTGGACGGCGGTGAGCATGGGCAGCACGTTGTCCAGTACCTGCTGGAGTTCGACGGCGCTCGCGGAGCGGTCCTGCGGGATGACGGCACCGGCGGCCAGCGGCCGGGCGGAGGGCGACGCGGGCGGGACCAGGGCGACGAAGCGTTCGCCGAACAGGGTGGTGGGCAGCATCTGGGCGCGCACGTCGGCCGGTATGCGGTCGAGGGCACCGGGCCGCAGGGCGAGGGTGAGCCGGGCGCCGTCGGCGGTGGTGTCGATCTCGCGCACCTCGCCGACGACGACGCCGCGCAGCTTCACCTCGGCGCCCAGGTGCATCTCGTTGCCGACGCTGCCGGTCTCCACGACCACGGGGGCGGAGTCGGTGAACTGCTTGTCGTAGACGGCGACCGCGAGCCACACCAGCAGGACCGGGACCACCAGGAAGGCCACTCCGGCGAGCCGGCGGCGCACCGTCGCGCCTTCTGCTCCGTTCATGTCAGCCCGCCACCTTCACGGTCGTGGTGGCGCCCCACAGGGCCAGGGACAGGAAGAAGTCGGTGACGCTGATCAGCACGATGGCGTTGCGCACCGACCGGCCGACGGCCACGCCGACCCCCGCCGGGCCGCCGGAGGCGCGGTAGCCGTAGTAGCAGTGGGCGACGATCACCATCACGCTGAAGATCAGCACCTTCAGGACGGAGAGCAGCACGTCCGTGGGTGAGAGGAACAGGTTGAAGTAGTGGTCGTACGTGCCCCGCGACTGGCCGTTGAAGAGGACCGTGACGTAGCGGGAGGCCAGGTAGGAGGAGAGCAGCCCGATCGCGTAGAGGGGGATGATGGCGACGACGCCGGCGATGATGCGGGTGGTGACCAGGTAGGGCAGGGAGCGGATGCCCATGCCTTCGAGGGCGTCGACCTCCTCGTTGATGCGCATGGCGCCGAGCTGGGCGGTGAAGCCGGCGCCGACGGTCGCGGAGAGGGCGAGGCCGGCGACGAGCGGGGCGATCTCGCGGGTGTTGAAGTAGGCGGAGACGAAGCCGGTGAAGGCGGCGGTGCCGATCTGGTCGAGGGCCGCGTATCCCTGGAGGCCCACGACCGTCCCCGTGAACAGGGTCATCGCGATCATCACGCCGATGGTGCCCCCGACGACCCCGAGGCCGCCGGTGCCGAAGGCGACCTCGGCGAGCAGCCGCTGCACCTCTCTGAGGTAGCGGTGCAGGGTGCGCGGGATCCAGAGCAGGGAGCGCACGTAGAAAAGGAGTTGGTCGCCGGAGCGGTCGAGCCAGACGAGCGGGGAGGCCACGGACCTCAGCCTCCCTTCGGCGGAACGAGTTGGAGGTAGACGCCCGTCATCACCATGTTGACGAAGAAGAGCAGCAGGAAGGTGATGACGACGGACTGGTTGACGGCGTCGCCGACGCCCTTGGGGCCGCCGCGCGGGTTCAGACCGCGGTAGGCGGCGACGATGCCCGCGATGAACCCGAAGACCAGGGCCTTGAGTTCGCTGATGTAGAGGTCGGGCAGCTGGGCGAGCGCGGAGAAGCTGGAGAGGTAGGCGCCGGGGGTGCCGTCCTGGAGGAAGACGTTGAAGACGTAGCCGCCGAGGATGCCGACCGCGGAGACCAGGCCGTTGAGCAGGACCGCGACGCCCATGGTGGCCAGGACGCGGGGCACCACCAGGCGCTGCACGGGCGAGACGCCCATGACCTCCATGGCGTCCAGCTCCTCGCGGATGGTGCGCGAGCCGAGGTCGGCGCAGATCGCGGAGCCGGCCGCGCCCGCGATCAGCAGGGCGACGATCAGCGGGCTGGCCTGCTGCACGACGGCCAGCACGCTGGCGCCGCCGGTGAAGGACTGGGCGCCGAGCTGCTGGGTGAGCGAGCCGACCTGGAGGGCGATCACGGCGCCGAACGGGATGGAGACGAGGGCCGCGGGCAGGATCGTGACGCCGGCGATGAACCAGAACTGCTCCACGAACTCCCGGAACTGGAAGGGCCGTCGGAAGATCGCGCGGGCCACCTCGGCGGCGAGCGCGAAGAGCCGGCCGGTCTGCCGCAGGGCACCGGTGATCATGTGCCGCTCCCGGCGGCCGGCATCGGCAGCGTCGTGGCCGTGGTGCCGTGAGCGCCGGGAGCTCCGGCTGCGCCTCCGGCGGGGCCGGCGGCGTAGGTGCGCTCGATGGCGGCGCGGGCGGCGGGCGGCAGCCGGTCGAGCATGCCCAGGACCCGCTCACGGCGCCGGGTGACGGCGCGGCGGGGCGGCAGGCCGGGGGACGGTTCCAGTTGGGGGATGATCTCGCGCGGACCGTCCGCGCCCCGCGGTTCCGCGGCCTCGGCGGCGAGGGTGGCGGCGTCCTTCTCCTCCGACATCCCGATCGGCCCCTCGCGGCGGCCGGCCAGGAACTGCGCCACGACCGGCTCCTCGCTGGTGAGGAGCACCTCGCGCGGACCGAAGGTGACCAGTTCGCGCCGGAAGAGCATGCCCATGTTGTCGGGGACCGTGGCGGCGATGTCGAGGTTGTGGGTGACGATCAGCATCGTCGCGTCGATCTGCGCGTTCAGGTCGATCAGCAGTTGGGAGAGGTAGGCGGTGCGGACGGGGTCGAGCCCCGAGTCGGGTTCGTCGCACAGGATGATCTGCGGGTCGAGCACGAGCGCGCGGGCGAGTCCGGCCCGCTTGCGCATGCCGCCGCTGATCTCCCCCGGCAGCTTGCCCTCGGCGCCCAGCAGTCCGACGACGTCGATCCGCTCCATGACGATGCGGCGGATCTCCGACTCCTTCTTCCGGGTGTGTTCACGCAACGGAAAAGCGATGTTGTCGAAGAGGGACATGGAACCGAAAAGGGCGCCGTCCTGGAACATGAGGCCGAATTTCTTACGGGTCTCGTATATATCCCGTTCGGGGCTGTTCACCATGTCGACGCCGTCGATGAGGACACGGCCGCGCTCCGGCTTCAGCAGTCCGATGAGCGACTTGAGGAAAACGGTCTTTCCGGTTCCGGACGGACCGAGCATGACACTGACCTCTCCCGCAGGGAGCGTGAGGCTCACGTCCTGCCAGATCTTCTGCCTGCCGAAGGACTTGGTGAGACCCTCGACCACCACTTCGATTCCCATATCACCTCCAAAGTGGGTGAGGCCGGTGCGCACCGGGGAGCGCACGTTAAGCCGGTGCACGGTTCACTGACAACAACTGGTGCGCCGGACTCGGCCGGCCTCTCCGTTCTTTGTCACCGCGGAGACAGATCACGCCGTCGCCTTTGTCTGCCGGGTGCGGGGCAGGTCCGCGCGGCTCCCGGGGGGACGGGCTCCGCACGGTCCTGCCGACGGATGTCCGTACCTGAAGGAGGGCAAGGCCGGAAGTCATCCGTCGCGCCTCCGCGGCAGGGGGCCCCACCAGGAGATCAGCGCCGTGTCCGGCACGCTACGGCTGAGTAACCTGAGGGGGCAAGAGAAGGATCCGACTTTCCCGAGGGATTCGGTTCGGCCATCCCGACTTTGTCAGCGCGGCGACAAGTATCCGCGTCGTTCTTGTCATCAAGTGAGCAATACCCCGCCCGACCGGAGCCGGGGAACGCCTCCCACCTGCCCGGAGCGGTCCGGCGCCGGCCCCGGCACGGATGCGCCCTTAGCAGCGGATGACTAAGCCGGACAGCGGACTGCTCACCTGGAGAACAGGTATTTCCACTTCTCCAAAGAATCATGGTCGGCGCCATTGTTCGCCTAAGTTTCCCGCGAGTAACGTCGTGGCTCGCGGTCGAGGATTTCCGAGCCGCGGACCGTCCGTTCACCCACTCCACAGGTACGGGCGCGATCCCCCTCTGCCGGTCAATCCACAAGGGAGTCCCCAAGTCATGAAGAAGCCTCTGACAAGAATTGCCGTCGTGGCGGGCGCGGGCGCCGCCGCCTTCGCCATGGCCGTCGCCCCCGCCTCGGCCGTCCCCTCCACGGTCTGGACCGTCACCCCGTCGCCGGCCAACTTCTCGGCGACCAACAGCGGGAACATCGTGCTGACCGCCAACATCCCGATGACGTGCACGACGTCCAGCGCGTCGGGCACGATGGCCAGCGCCACCGGCAACCCGGCGACGGTGGCCAGCATCAACGCCATCAACTTCGGTACCAGCACGTCGCCGTGCACCAGCGTCCTGGGCAACGTCACCACCATCGCGACCACGCCCTGGACCGTCGTCGCCCAGGACTACACCGCCGCCACCGGTGTGACCAAGGGCTACGTCGGCAACGTCAAGGCGAAGGTGACCGCGGGCGCCTGCGTGTTCAACGTGCAGGGCAAGGCAACCGCCACCTACACCAACTCGACCGGCATCCTCGCGGTCGCCAGCGTCAGCGGTGACCTGAGCGTCACCTCGGCCTCCGGCTGCGGCACCGTGGTCACCACCGCCACCAAGCCCACCTTCAAGGGCAACTACGCGGTCAAGGTCACGGGCACCACCACCATCCCGAAGATCGTCGGCTCCAACCCGTAACAGGGCGCGGCTCGCCGCCGCCCGGCCGGTGATCCCGGCCGGGCGTGGCGGGCCGCCCGCACGCGGCGGCCGCCGTCGGCCGTCCGGACCGTGGACCGACCCGAGCGGAGTGAGAGATGAAAGCCCCCCGTACCGCCGTCCGGCGGACGGCCCGCAGCCGCGCCCGGAGCGCGGCGATCGCCGCGTTCGTCGTGCTGGGCGCCACCGTGCCCGCGGCGGCCGGGGCGGCCGGTACGCACGAGGTCGTCGCCGCGCTGCCCTATGTGTGCCTGTTCCCCTCCGGCGAACAGGCCGCGACGGTGAAGGTCGAGGCTGCCCTTCCGGAGCGCGTGGCGATCGGTGAGCCGATCGAGCCGGCGGACGTGACCACGACCGTCGAGCTGCCGGAGCCGGCGGTGGCGGACCTGGCGGCACTGGGTGCGTCCGGCGTCCGGGCGGCGACCCGGCTTGCGGTCGGCGTCACCCAGGGCGAGGCCACCGCCGAAGCGACCTGGCGCGGCGGCACGGAACCCACGGCCCTGCCCGCGACCGGGTCGCTGACACTGACCGCCACGGGGGACGTCCCCTCGGTGACCGGGCAGAGCGGGGGCCGACTGACCATGACCGCCGGGGACTTCGCCCTGGACCTGAGTCCGACCACCGCGGAGGGCGGCGCCACCGACCCCGCCGCGGTGACCGTCGACTGCACCCTCGCCGAAGGCGCCCCGGACGGGGGCCGGCTGGCCGGCGTCCTGGTCGGGACGGACGAGCCGGGCGGGGGAAGCGGCACGGACACGCCGAGCGGATCGCCCTCCGGAACGCCCTCCGCCTCCGGCACGCCGCGGCAGCCCGAGAAGGACCCGGCGAACCGGCAGGACGAGCGGGCCCCGAAGGTCGCGGATCCCGTGCCGGGCGGTGCCGCCGCCGGGCGGAACGCGCCGACCTGCAAGTACGACGAGAAGTACCCGGCCGGACCGATGTCGCTGAACGCGTACCTCACCGGCTACGCCAACGTGAACAAGCTCGACGGCGCCGCACTGGTGCCACCGTTCTGCACGCTGATCACCCAGGGCGAGCCCCAGTTCGAGTTCTTCCCGGACTTCAGCGGCGCCACCATCACCCAGCACTCCACCGCGGACCTGTACTACCAGCAGCGCAAGCAGACCCCGCCCTTCCAGGCGACCTTCCTGACCTTCGACTTCACCCCGACGACGGCCACGATGGTGCTGGAGCAGACGGGGCCGATGACCATCGACTCGCACGGCACCACCGACTTCGTTTTCACCAGCACGGACACCTACGTCCGGGCACCGGTCGTGCTCCGGGTGACCTCCCTCAAGGTCAACGGCACTCCGCTGGACGTGGGGACGACGTGCCGGACGAAGACGTCCCTCGCCTCCCCGGACCCCGAGCCGGCGAAGTATCCCGGCGACCACCTGGTCCTGCACGGCCGGGGCGAACAGGTCACCGGCGAGCCCGCCACCGGCTACCTGCTGCTGTCCGGCGGCCCGCTGACCGGCGAGGTGAGCATCCCCGCCTTCACGGGCTGCGGCACCGCCGCCGGCGAGAACCTCGACCGCCTGCTCACGGCCTCTGTCTCCGGCCCCGGCAACTACGTCAAGCAGATCCAGGGCCAGGCCTGCTTCGTCTCGGCCGAGGTGCCCAACCCGGACGAGTGCACCCCCGACCTGCAACCCCTCAAGATCCCCGTAGCCGAACGCTGATCCCTCTCCGTCCGTTCCTCTCCCACCCCTGACCGGAAGGCCACATGATGCGGTTCTCCCTCGGCGCCAGAGTCGCCACCACCGCCACCGCCCTCGGCACCGCGCTGGGCGCCTTCGCCTCCATGGGCACCGCGACCGCGGCGACCGCCGTCCCTAACGGCGAGTGGGCGCCCTTCACCCGCTGTCCCGTGGACGCCCCGGCGATGCTGGCCGCCGACGGCCTGACCCGCACCCCGCAGTGCGTGGTCTCCACCTCGGCGAGCGGCTCCATCAGGCTCGGCAACACCACCGTGACCACGGGCCGGACCAACCTCCAGATCGGGGTCGTCCAGAACTCCGACGGGAGCAGCTCCGTGGTGGCCCCGGCCGGCGGCGCCCTCGTCGCCGACTCCGCGACCGTCCCGGGCGGACTGCTGGGGCTGATGTGCCCGAGCAGCATCCCCGGCATCACGGCGATCTGCGAGCAGCTCAACAACAGCTCCCTCAACAAGATCACGGCGACGGTGGAGTCCGTCGGCGCGCCCTACGACTTCGACCAGACCGCCGGCATCCTCACCGACCTGCCGATCGTCGCCATACCGGTCCGCATCCACCTGGAGAACCCGTTCCTCGGCAGCAAGTGCTACATCGGCACCGCCGCCAACCCCATCGTGCTGCGCCCGAGGAACCTGGAGTTCCCCGAGTTCGGCATGTCGTTCTTCCAGGGTGACGGAACGGTCGCCGACGACGGCGAGATGAGCCGCATCAACCTCACCGGGGCGACGCAGAACGACAGCACCTTCGCCGTGCCCGGCGCCAGCGGTTGCGGCCTGGGCCTGTTCGGCCTGATCGACGCGGCGGTCAACGCCAAGACCGGGCTGCCCTCCGCCGCCGGGAAGAACAGCGTGACGCTCAACAACACCCAGACCTTCCTCGCCGGTCTGAACGCTCCCGGCACCGTCGCTCCCGACGCGGGCAAGCGCCTCTCGCAGAACTGGCACTCGGCCGTCAACTAATGGCCGCACGACGGCGATTCTCAGCCGTCCCGGCAGTCCTGTCCCGTCCCGCAGCACCGAAATGTGCACGGACTGTGTACGTCCCATCGAACTTGATTTAGCTTCAGCAGCCCAGACACGCATCACCTCATGTCCGGTCGTGTGCCTCCCTGTGAAGGACCCGGGCACACGACCGGCACACCGTGGGCACCGGAGAGCAAGGGACGGCACTCATGCCTTCAACCACGCGGCCGCCGGAGGTCGGTGAACCGCTCGAACCACTACCCAAGGAGTTCGCCGCCTTCATGCGGCCGGAGTTACCCGGCCTCATGAAGGAGATCGGCGCCGAGGTCACCCGGGCCTATCCCGTCTACGGGCGGCTGCTCAACGGTCCCAACGCCGACGCCATCCGGCAGGGCGTGGAGCAGGCCCTGTACGCCTTCGTGGACCGCGTCGCCGACCCCGGCAAGAACGCGGTGCTCCGCGACGAACTGCTCCGCAGGTTCGGCCGCGTCGAAGCCTACGAGGGCCGCGAACTGGACACCCTCCAGGGGGCGTACCGGCTCGGCGCCCGCATCGCGCTGCGCCGCGCCAAGGCCCTCGGCCGGCAGTACCGCCTCTCCCCCACCCTGATCCTCGCCTTCGCCGACGCGCTGTTCGCCTACGTCGACGAACTGGAGCAGATCTCCCGTGAGGGCTACGCCGAGGTGCAGTCGCGGGCCTTCTCCGAGGTCCCGGCGCGGCGCAGACGGCTGCTCCACCTCGTCCTGGCCGCTCCCCCGCTGCCCCAGGCGCTCCCCGGGCTCTGCGACGCCGCCGCCTGGCGCCTGCCCACCGACGTCACCATGGTCGCCCTGCGCTCACCGGTGCCCGAGCACCTGGAGGCGGGGCTGGCCGACGACGTCCTCTTCGACCTGGACGTCCCCCAGCCGCACCTGCTGGTGCCCGGGGCCCTCACCCCGGAGCGCCTGGCGATGCTCGACTCGGCCCTGGCGGGCTCGCACGCCGTGGTCGGGCTCACCGTGCCCCTGGCCCAGGCGGCCGACTCCGTCCGCTGGGCGCGCCGTGTGCTCCAGCTGATCGACGAGGGTGTGGTCGCCGACGCTCCCGTGGTCCGCTGCGAGGACCACCTGGTGACGCTGTGGCTGCTCTCGGACCCGGCTCTCGTGACCCATCTCGCGGCCGGGGAGCTGGCCCCGATCGACCACCTGCCTGCCGGCCGCCGCGACCGGCTCGTGGAGACGCTGCGGGTGCACGTCTCCACCCGGGCGTCGGCGGAGCAGGTCGGCGCGCTGCTGGGCGTGCACGCCCAGACCGTCCGCTACCGTCTGCGGAACCTGGACGCCCTGCTGGGCGACCGTCTCGCCCACCCCGACCACCGGTTCGCCCTGGAGGCGTCGCTGCGGGCCCTGCACCTGCTCTCCCGCGACGCCGGGGAGTAGGAGCGGCACGGAACAGATGGCGTCGCGGTCGGCGAGCCCGGTCACTCATGTCACCTGTCGCGTGCTGCCCCGACCCGGCCGCGCCCTCGCACTGCCCCGTCGTGCACACGGCGGGGCCGGCGGGGCGTGCCCGGCGGCTCTTCGGGTACCGCGTGGGGGTGAACACGGTATCCGTACCGACGAGTGATGACTGAAAGTGATGCGTTCGTGACTCGCCTCAGTGGCCCCCGGGACGAATCGGCCGGCGGATCGGGCGACGGCCCCCTGGCTCTTGCACTGGAGATCGCCGATGCCGTCGAGTCCCTGACACATCTGTGGACCGTGGCCGCCCAGGGGGCGAGCCTGCGCCTGTCCCCGCACCAGTTGCGCGCCCTGCGGATCCTGGAGTCGGAGCCGGGGCTCAATCTGACCGCGCTGGCGCACCGCATGGAGATGGGACTGCCGACCGGCAGCCGGCTGTGCGACCGGCTCGAGGCGGCCGGTCTTCTGGAGCGCGTCCTGCATCCGCGCAAGCGGCGCGAGCTGGAACTGCGTCTCACCGGGCACGGCCGGCAGGTGCTGGACGAGGTGGCCGCACGCCGGTCGCAGGCCCTGGCCGCCGTGCTCGCGGCCATGGAACCGGCCGCCCGGGAGGCGCTGCACCACGGCCTGCCCGGGTTCCTGGCCGCACGCAACCGCGGCGTCCTCGGCCCGGGCGCCCCCCGGTCCTGACCGCAGCGTGCCAGCCGCGCGGCCGGCGGTCTTCCGTGCCGCGCCGGTCGGACCCGGCCCACGACGCGGCCTAGCGGGGCGACGGGAAACCGGCCACCCAGTCGGTGATGGTGACGGTGGTGCCCTGTCCCGGACTGCTCTCCAGGGTGAAGTCCTGGACGAGCCGCTCGGCCCCGCTCAGGCCGAGCCCGAGGCCGCCCCCGGAGGTGTAGCCGTCGGTCATGGCCAGCTCGACGTCCCGGATACCCGGACCCGCGTCGACGAAGGACAGCCGCAGCCCGCGGGCCGCGCCGTCCTCGAGCCGCGTCATGTCCACGTGACCGCCCCCGCCGTGCACCAGGGTGTTCCGGGCCAGTTCACTGGCCGCGGTCACCAGCTTCGTCTGCTGCACCAGGCCGAAGCCGAGATCCGCGGCGGCCTGGCGCACCTGCTGGCGCACCCGGCCCAGATCCACGTCCGAGCCGATGAGCAGGCGGGCGGTCGCGGCGAGCGGAGCATGCATCACGCACCCTCTTCCGGGTGAGCGGGCGGGGCCGGGATTCGGCCCAGCAGGGACAGCGCCCCGTCCACGTCCAGGGCCGTCACCAGGCCGGGCAGGGCGAGGCCCAGCTCGACGAGGGTGATGGCCACCGCGGGGCGCATGCCGGCCAGCACGGTACGGGTGGCCAGCAGCCGCGCGCTCGCCGCGATCTCGGCCAGGACGCGACCGAGAAAGGAGTCGACGACCTCCACGCCGGAGATGTCGATCACGACACCGCCCGCCGGTGCGGGACCGGTCGCGATGCGGTGGGCGACGTCGTGCCGCAGTCGCTCTGCCGCCCCGTCGTGCAGTTCTCCCTGGAGGGTGACCAGCAGGACGTCCCCCAGCACGAGCACCGGCACCGGGTGGGTGGCGAAGGCACTGGTCACCGCTGACTCGCTCCCACGACCGGGCGCGGCGAGACGACGATGCCCTGCTGATTGAGCGCGTGGGCCAGGGCGTCGGCCAGGGTGGCCCGCGTGAGGATGGTCCCCAGGTCGATGCCGAGGTGGACGATGGTCTGGGCGATGGCCGGCCGGATGCCGGAGACTATGCACTCCGCGCCCATCAGGCGGGCCGCGGCGACCGTCTTCATCAGGTGCTGCGCGACGAGCGAGTCGACGGTCGGCACGCCGGTGATGTCGAGGATGGCGTACCTGGCCCGCTCGGCCACGATCGCCTCCAGCAGGTTCTCCATGACGATCTGACTGCGGGCGCTGTCCAGCGTGCCGATCAGCGGCACGGCGACGATGCCTTCCCACAGCTTGATGACCGGGGTGGCCACCTCGAGCAGTTGTTCGCGCTGGCGCGCGATCAGTTCCTCCCCGGCGCTGACCGTCGTCTGCATGACCACCAGACGGAGCGTTCCCATCAGTACCGTCAGCGCCAGCAGGCACGCGTGCGCCCGCTCGCCGGCCGGCTCCTCGTACTCGGCCCGCAGCAGCACGCCGACCGGCTCGCGCAGGCCGGCGACCTCGTCGGCGATCTGCGACGGGGCGATCCCGGCGCGGCTCCGGGAGGCGGACATCCGGCCGAGCTGGTCCCGCACGGCGGCGAACCCGGGAGCCCCGACGTCCTCGAGCCGCCCGGTGCGGGCCACGTCGGTCAGGGCGTCGACCACGGCCTTGCACGCCTCGACCGCCTCTTCCCTCGAAACGGTGAAGACCGTGCGGAACAGCGCGGCGTCCGCCCATCGCTGGGCAATCTGTTCCCGGCGCTCCTGGAAGAAATCCGCGAGCTCCTGCGCCACGTCGGGGGCCGTGTCGTGCTCCGCCACCTGCATCGTCTCCCTGCTGTGCGTCCTGGCCGGCCGGACGGCGGACCATGCGGCAATTATTGCCGAATGACAAACATCAACGCGCCGGAGTGAGGCGAACTACACGCGATCGTCACGATCGGGCACCTCCCGGCCGCCGCCGCCCTACGGCCTCCCGCGCCAGTCCAGGCACATGACCAGGGCGTCGTCCTCCGGCGCGGCCTCGCCCCGGTGACCGGTGAGCTCCCGCAGGATCGCGCCGGGCACCTCGGCGGCGGGCAGCAGGCGGGTCGCGTGGATGGCCCGGACCAGGGCCGCCTCCCCGTACCTCTCGCCCTTCGGGGAGGCCACGGCGTGCACGCCGTCACTGACGAAGACGAGCCGGTCACCGGGCTCGACGTCGAAGTCCTGCACCACGTAGTCGGTCTCCTCGAACATGCCCAGTGGCAGCTGGGCGTCGAAGGAGACATGCTCCACGCTGCCGCCACGCAGGCGGAAGAGCTGCGGGGAGCCCGCGTCCACGACGCTCGCCCGGCCCGCGGCCAGGTCGAAGTCGAACATGAGCACGGACAGGTAGCAGCGCCCCTGGTAGTGGGCGTAGACGGCCTGGTCCGCCAGGGCGGCCTGGTCGGCCAGGGGGATGCCGGCGCGGCGGGCGTTGCGCAGGGCGTTGATGGCGAGGTTCGTGAGCAGGGACGCCTCTATGCCCTCGCCCATGCCGTTGGTTACGTACAACATCAGGTGGTCGGCGGAGGCGGACCAGTCGAAGTTGTCGCCGAAGATGGCGTAGGCGGGCTCCAGCTGAGCGCCCAGCTCGTACTCCGGGCGGGCGCAGGAACGGCCGGGCAGGAGCTGCCACTGCATCTCGGCGGCCAGGGTCAGCCGGTCCTTGCGGCGCGTCTGCAGATACAGGTCCGTGTCACGCTCCGCCACCACCACCTCGCGCCCCAGCACGTCGGCGATCTCGGCGAGTTCGGACTCCCACTCCTGCGCGTCAGCGACTCCCGGCAGGGTGAGGGACAGCACACCGAGCCGGTCGCCGCGCACACTGACCGGCAGGTGCAGGCGCGCCCGTCCGTCCCGCACCTCCTCGCAGTACGGCTTCTGCGAGCCGAAGGCCCGGCCCGCCGGGCTGCTGTGCACCGACACCGGCTCGAGGGTGTGCGGCAGCACGGAGACCGGCTGGAGCACGGTCAGACCGTAGTCGGCCATGAAGAGCTCGACGTCCTCCGCGCCGTAATGGTCCGTCAGTACGGCACGGACGGCGTCGAGCAACTCGTGGGGAGCCGCTGTGCGCAGAGCGCGCGCAGCGACCTCGAATCTGTTCATGACGGGAAATACACCATTCTTTCGCCGGACAACGGGCGCGGTCCGCTGGCGGAGCCACATCGGTCGCCCCGAGTCATCTGTGACCAGCACGCGCGCCTAGTACGCTGGCAGGCACCCCAGTGCCTGCGAAAGTGTGACCGTGACTGCCTTCCGCCGCCGCCCGGAGCCCGACGAGGTCGCGCGTGTGACCACGACGGCCGTTGAGCTGCTGGAAGTCGTGTGGGGCCGGGCTTCCACGGCGCCCACGTCAGCCTCCCAGCTGCGCGTGCTGCACATCCTCGAGCACCACGACGGCATCAACCTGCGCACCCTCGCCGAGTCCCTGGCCTCCACGCCACCCTCCACCAGCCGGCTGTGCGACCGGCTGCACGCGGCCGGATTCGTCGAGCGGGTGCCGGGGCCGCAGGACAGGCGCGAGGTGCGCCTGCACCTCAGCAGCCGGGGCCGCGCGTTCCTCGCCGACCTGCGGACACGCAGGGAGCGGGAGCTGCGGAAGGTGCTGGCGGACATGCCCGCGGCCAAGCGGGTCGCCCTGCTGGAGGGACTGGAGGCGTTCTGCGCCACCGCGGCGGCGCAGACGCACGACGACGCCTCACGCTCCGACAGCCGGACCGCCTGAACCACCGCCCGCCCCGCCGGAGTCACTGCCGCCCTCGGGCGAGCGTGACCAGCGCACGGACAGATCTCCGTCCACCGGAGCATTCCAGGTCCTTCCCAGCAGTCCGACACGGCTACTCTGTTGCCTCACGGCCATTGTTGTCAAACGACAACAATGCTGCTCGGCAACCCTTTCCGTCGCTCCATTACCCGCTGAGGGGCAGATTTTGCACCGGTTGTGTGGAGATTTCGAAACGACGGGCACCTGCTCGCCGGGTGTAGGCGGAGGCCGCCGGGGAATGCGGGCGATGGCCGACCGGACGTCCGGGAGCGTCGGCCGTCGTGAGGAGAGAGGGACATCGATGGGAAGCAGGGGGATGAAGGCGGGCGTGGTCGCGCCGGCCGTCGTCACGGGGAGCGCCGCCCTCACGGGCCGCGGTGGCGACGGCGAAGCGGAGACGCACCGGGTGGCGCGGGGCGACCGGGTGCGGGCATGACCGACGGGGTACCGGGCAGGCTGCCGCGAACTTGTCCTAGGCGGACCGCTCGGCGAGCTCCCTGATGCCGCGCAGTGTGCTCTCGATGCCGGTACGGAGCTCGTCAAGGCGCCGGGCCACGATCTCCTCCTTACGCTCCGGCCGGTGCTCGACGGCGAGCGTGACGCCGTTGCGTCCGGGACCGAGGACGGCCGTCTGGCGCAGCCGGGTGCCGTCGCCGTCGGCGTCGAGTTCGTAAGCCCAGGAGGCCAGCGCCTTCCCGGGGTCCCGGACCGGCTCCCCGAAACGGCCGTCCTCGTCCAGGACGGCCCAGGCGAACACCCGGTGCTCGTCCAGCCGCACCACGTGGGAGACGGTGCGCCACTCGCCCAGCAGGGGATGCCGGTTGTGTCCCTCGAAGCGCGCGCCGACCGCGGGAGCCAGAGCGCCGTCGAGCCAGGCCACCCGCCCAAGCTCCGGGCTGAGCCGGGCCGGCAGGTGGATGTCGGTCACCAGGTCCCAGACGCGCGGCACGGCCGCCCGCACCCGTACGTCGCACCGCACCCGAGGAAGCTCCGCAGCGCCCATGCCGTCCCCTCCGTGTCGTCGGGCACCGCCCGCGACGGATGGCGCCCCTACCGATCCGAGTTCGCAGACTAGTGGAGGCCGCCCTGCGTGATGCCGGTGACCAGGGGTACGCGGGCGGTTTTAGCCTCCGTGGCCCCGGCAGCGCAGGGACGGCCACGAAACAGAAGGTGAAGAACCGATGCCAGAGCAGGTTTCAGCGCCCGGGCGCGCGACCACGACAGACCCCCGGCCCGGTGCCGGTACGGACGGAGTCCAGCGCCTCCGGCGCCGGCTGGAGCGGCTCATCGGCGTGGCCGCCACCGAGGGGAACGAACTCACCGCGCTGCGCAACGGCGACGAGATCTTCCCTGCCATGCTGGAGGCGATCCGGTCGGCCCGGCACACGGTCGACATGATGACGTTCGTGTACTGGCGGGGCAGCATCGCCCACGACTTCGCCGCCGCCCTCGCGGAGCGGGCCCGGGCCGGGGTCCGGGTGCGGCTGCTGCTGGACGGGTTCGGCGCCAAGGAGATCGAGCCGGAGCTGCTCGACAGCATGGACACCGCCGGTGTGCAGGTGGCCTGGTTCCGCAAGCCGCTGTGGCTGTCCCCGTTCAAGCAGAACCACCGCTGCCACCGCAAGGCGCTGGTGATCGACGAGGACACGGCGTTCACCGGCGGGGTCGGCATAGCGCAGGAGTGGTGCGGCGACGCCCGCACCCCGGACGAGTGGCGCGACACCCACGTCAAGGTGCGGGGCCCGGCAGTGGACGGCATCGCCGCGGCGTTCGCCCAGAACTGGGCCGAGTGCCACGACGACCTCTACGACGACCGCGACCGGTTCACCGAGCACACGCAGCCCGGCACCTCGGTGGTCCAGGTGGTGCGCGGCTCGGCCAGCTTCGGCTGGCAGGACATGCAGACCCTGATCCGGGTCATGCTCACCTCCGCCGAGCACCGGTTCCGCCTGGCCACCGCCTACTTCGCGCCCGACACCTACTTCATCGACCTGCTGTGCGCCACCGCACGGCGCGGGGTGACCGTCGAGATACTCCTGCCCGGCCCGCACACCGACCAGCGGGCCTGCCAGCTGGCCGGCCAGTACCACTACGCCCGGCTGCTCGACGCGGGCGTGTCGATCCGCCAGTACCAGCCGACCATGATGCACGCCAAGATCATCACGGTCGACGGGGTGGCGTCGCTGATCGGCTCCACCAACTTCAACCGGCGTTCCATGGACCACGACGAGGAGGTCATGCTCGCCGTCCTCGACGAGGAGTTCACCGCCGGACTGGACCGGGACTTCGACGCGGACCTGGAGCGCAGCGTCGCGATCGACCGGGCCCGCTGGAAGCGCCGCGCCGCGCTGCAGAGGGTGAGGGAGGCCGCGGTCCTGCCCGTCCGCCGCTTCCTGTAGACCGGCCGGCCCGCGCGGGCCCGGGTTTGACCCTCGACCTGGTCAAGGGCCCAGAGTCGTCGGCGTGGAGAGCGAGATGCGCAGCATTGGTGAGACGGCCCGCGACAGCGGCCTGGGCGTGAGCGCCCTGCGGTTCTACGACCGTGCCGGTGTGCTGGTCCCGGCCCGGGTGGACCCGGTGAGCGGCTACCGCTGGTACGCGCCGGAGCAGGTGGAAGAGGCACGGGTGCTGGTCCGGCTGCGGCGGGCGGGCATGCCGCTGGCGGACGTCCGGCTGGTCCTGGCCGGCTGGTCCGGCGCGGACCGGGACCTGGTGCGCACGCTGCTCGAGGCGCATCTGCGCCGTCTGGAACAGGGCCTGTCCGAGGCCCGCGACGAGTTCTCCACGCTCCGAGCCCTACTCGACCACAGGGAGAACCCCATGACGTCGCTGCGTACCGGTACCGTCCGGCTTTCCGTCCCCGCGCCCGAACTGGCCGCCGCCTTGGACGCCGTCCGCTTCGCGGCCGGCACCGACCCCGCGCTGCCGATGCTCGGCGGGGTCCTGTTCGACCTGGAGGACGGCGCACTGCGCGTGGTGGCCACCGACCGGTACCGGCTCGCCGTGGGACGCCTCGACGCCGCCGGGTACTCCGGACCCCGTGTGCAGGCCGTCGTGCCCACCCCGCTCGTCGACGCGATGCGGGCGCTGCTGACCGGCCGGGAGGACGTCCGGCTGACCGTGGACGGCGGCCGGGTGACGCTCGAGAGCGGGGACCGGCAGACGGCCGGTCAGTGTCTCGCGCACGACTTCCCCGACTACCGCCGTCTCGTCCACCTGCCGTCCGGGTGCCGGGCCGACGTCGACGTGCCGGCCTTCCGGCGGTCCCTCGAGACCCGTCCCTTCCGCCCGGACGAGGCCGGCGGGCAGGACGGCACCGGGAGCGTCCTCAGCGTGCTGCGCGTCGCGGACGACGGCACGGTGACGGTCTGCGACGACGGCGACGAGGCCCCGGACCGCACGGCCGTGAACCGCGCGTACCTGCTGCACGCGCTCGACGCCGGCGCCCGGGACCGGCTGGTCCTGGAGTTCGGCGCACCTACCGCGCCGCTCGTGATCCGCCGGCCCGACGACGAGGACACGTTCTCGCTGCTGATGCCGGTCCGCCTGGACAGCTGACCGCCCCGCGGCAGTGTCAGTGGCCTGTCCTAGAGTTCCCTGCACTTGATCACTGCGGGTGCGGGGAGGCACGTATGGGGTGGGTGACGGCCGGGGACTACGAGGTCGCCCTGGACGGCGGGAAGGTGGTGTGCCGCAACGCGGCCGGACGGCGGCTGAAGTCGGTGCCCGCCAAGCTCGCGGACGATCCGGCCGTGGTCGGGCTGCGGCAGCTCGCCGAGTGGCTGGAGCGGCACGAACGCCAGTGCCTGACCGACGTGGAGCGGTGGATGGTCCGGTCACTGCCCGTGCCCCTCGACGTCCTCACCCGGGTGTGGCCCGATCCCGCCTGGCGGGCCGCCCTGCGCGACCTCGTGGTCACCGGGGCGGACGGCGAGGTCGCGGGGTTCCTGCGGGACGCCGACCCCGAGCGCGGGCTCGGTCTCGTGGACCTCGACGGGGACACCGTGCGCATCGCCCCCGCCCTCGTCCGCCTTCCCCACCCGGTGCTTCTGGAGGACCTGGAGGAGCTGCGGGAGTTCGCCGTCGAACTCGGCGTCGAGCAGCGGGCCCAGCAGCTCTTCCGCGAGGTCTGGCACCGGCCCGCGGCGCCGGACGCCGAGGCCACCTCCGTCGAGGAGTACGCGGGTGGCGCCTTCAGGGAACTGCGTTTCCTGCACGGGCGGGTCACCCAGCTCGGCTACCGCGTGCGCGGCGGATACGCCGTCTGCTCCGTACGCGAGGAGGGGCACGGCGTCGAGGCCCGCGTCTGGGTCGGCGACTACGAGGGCTACGAGGAGACGGAGACCGGTCCCCTGATGTGGACCGACGCCGCCGGGCAGGTGCTGAAGCTCGGCCGGGTCGGGCCCGTGGCCTGGTCGGAGGGCATGCGCATGGCCGCGGCACTGTACGCCGGACGCGACATCGAGGACGAGGAGCGGGCGGCATGAGCAGCACGCACAGGACGAACACCGCCGGCGGCAGGCACTCCCGCGACGACGCCACCGCCGCCGCCCTGCTCGAGGCCGGCGCCGTGCTGCCGGCGGGGAGCACCGTCCGCGAGGACGCCGACACCCTCACCGTCCGCACCTACACGCACCCCGCCCTCGACGGCCGCAGTGTCGTCCGGCTCGTGCCGGGCACCCTCGGCGAGGCCGAGGACCTCGCGCTGGACTTCCTCGGACTGGCCCGGGAGCCGGAGACGCCCGAGGTCGGCCAGGTCCGGCGGGAGACCCTGGGTTTCCCCGCCTGGGCCCTGGTCAACGACCCGGCCAACGGGCACCACGCCCTGGCCCTCGTCAAGGACGTCGAGCGGCTCGCCCGGCAGGCCAAGTCCCGTCCCGGCACCGCCAAGGAGGGCTTCGAGGAGCTCGGCGAACGGCTCGGCCGGGCCGTGCCGCACTTCCTGCCCACCTTCTACGAGCAGGCCGCCCGCGTCTTCCTCCAGCACGACAACACCACCTACGCGGCCGCCTTCTTCGGCAAGGCGCGGCAGGCCGAGCGGGTGCACGCGCTCACCGTCGACGAGGAGCGGCAGCGCGCCGTCTTCCTGGAGTTCGCCTTCGCCGGGGCACTGACGGTCAAGGCGCTCAAGGAGCACGTGAAGGACCTCGCCGCGCGGCTCGACGGCGCCCGGGCGTGGGACCAGTTCCGGCAGCTGACCGTGGAGCGCTGCGCGGCCGGCATGCCGCCGTACGCGTCACTGCCGCAGGACGCGCGGTCCCTCATCAAGGCCGCGGGGCTGCCCCGGGTCGAGGCGGAGTGCGCCCTGGTCGCCGACCTGATCGCCTCGCCCGCCGCCGTGCGGGCGCCCGCCTCCTTCTGGACCGCCTACCGGGCCACCCTGCCCGTCCTCGCCGGACGGCACCCCGGGGCACGGGCCCGGCTGCTGGAGATCATGCCGGCCGGACTGGGCCACGCTCCCGAGGACGACGAGTTCTGGCTGACCCTGCTGGCCGAGTGCGGCGCCGACCGGCTGCTCACCGGCGAGACCGACGGCTCCGGCGGGGACCGCGCGGCGGACGGCGACGGCAAGGACGGCGATGCGCCGGAGGGTCCCGGTGCGTCGGACGGCGGCGGCGCCGCGGACTGGCTCGGCCGGTGGGCCGCGCACCGCAAGCACGGCGCCGCGGTGTGCGACCGCTCCCAGGCCACCCTCGACCTCGTCGCCCGCATGGCCCCGCGCCTGCGCGCCGGCGGACGGCCGGTCGACCTGTTCACGGGCCGTCGGCACGCGGGCGCCGACCTCGACCTGCTCGACCTGTGCGTGGCGGAGGGCATACCCCTCTCCCTCCCGGACCCCGGCACCGAGGTCCACCTGGGCCTGGACCGCTGGGTGCTCGACACCCGGCCCGGGCGGCGGGACCTGGCCGCCGTCGCGGCGGACCCGCGGCTGCGTCCCCTGCTGCTGCGCGCCGTCGGTTCCGTGGGCCGCGAGCGCCACACGGCCAAGGTGCTGGAGCACCTCGCCGGGCACCCCGTTCTCGGCGGCGTGCTGCACGAGTGGCTGGACGGCGCGGTCGCGGAACTCGAGGGCGCGGTGGGCCTGCCCGGGGCCCGCGAGGCGCTGCACCGGCTGACCCCCTACCGTCCCGTGGCCCCCCGCGTCCATCCCGAGGCCGTCGCCCGCGTCGCCCGGTACGAGACCGCTCCCCTGCTCGGGCGCACCCTGCGGGCCGGCATCCTGGACGAGCTGGGCTGGCCCGCGCTCGACGAGGCGCTGCGGCTGCTGGACGCCGAGACGTACCAGGACCGCGACAACACGCTGATCGTGAACGAGGCCTGGCCCTGCCTCATCCTGAGCCGGGGGAAGAGGGCGGTCGTCGTCGGCCCGGACGGCATCGTGCTGCAGCACGAACTGCGGCTACCGGTCGACCTGGGCCGCTGGCAGCGCCCGCAGTTCCGCTACACCGACGGTGAACTGCTGGTGGTGTGGTGGCACGACGGCAAGCAGCGCGGCTACTGGTCGGCCCGGCCGGCCGAGGTGATCACGCTCACCGGTGAGCAGGTGGTCCACGCGTGGCACAGCGACAGCACCGGCGCTCCGTCCATCCCGCTGCCCGGAGGCGGCCGGGCCACCGGCGGTCGCACCCTGCACGCCGGCGACACGGTCCTGCCCGCCGGCCGCCCCCTCCTCGGCGACGGCACGCTGCTGTGGCGCCAGGGCAGACAGGGACGGCAGCGGGTGTGGCTGGAGTACGACCCGGAGACGGACACGCACGGACGCGCCTCCCTGCCCGCCTTCCTGCGCTCCGGCATCCGGGACGACGCGACGCTCTTGCAGGACCAGTGCGAGACCCTGCCCCTGCGACCGGGCCTGGAAGGAAGCCCGTTCGGCACCGACGGAGCCGTCCTCGGCCGCTGGGTGCGCGCCGAGGACGAGGCCGACGAGGCCCGCACGACCACCGGGACGCCCGACGGGCGCACCGTCACGCTGCGGACGCCGCGGGGCGCGGCACGGGCCGTTCCGCTCGGTGCGCTGCGGCTGCCCGGCGGTGCCGAGCCGGTCGTCGCCCGCCGGCACCGCCGGATCGACCTGTTCTCGCCGGACGACGGCACCGCGGCCGGCGAACTCGGCGGGGTGACGCCGAACGAGCGGGGCGGGACGTACGCCGCGGGCACCCGGCTCGTGCCGCCGCTCGCCTTCTGGCACGCCCTGCGTCCCCGGGACGAGGCCGCCTCGGCGGTGCTGCGCGCCCTCACCGACGAGCAGGCGGCCGGGATACTGCGCGACGCGGCCCGGGCTCTGGCCGAACGTCAGGCCCAGGTGGCCGCGGCCGCCGCCGGCGGAGATGCCGGCGGCTCCACCGGGCAGGCGGGTGGCGCGAGGGGGTCGGCCCGCCGTCCCGGCCGCATGGGCCGCCCCCGCACGGGCGTCGGCGCATCCGGTGGCACCGGCGCGGCGGTGGACGGCGACGGCAAGCCCGCCGTGCCGACCGCGGACGAGGTCGTCCGGCGCGCGGTGTCCCGGTCGCTGCCCGGCGTGACCGACGAGCGGCTCCTGACCGGCGTGGCGTCCCTGGTGCGCGCGGCGCTCCAGCTCGCCGACACCGCGACCACGTTCGTGACACCGCCCGTCGAACAGCCGAAGCGGGACCTCGCGGCGACCGAGGGCATGTTCCCGGACTACCGCCCCGAGCACGGCGACGACCAGACGGTGCGCGAGGCCACCGCCGGCCTCGCCGGTCTGTGGGGAGGCTGGCGCGGCAAGGACGAGTGGAACACGCTCCGTCAGATCCGGGCGGTGAACCACGTGCTGTCCGGGAAGCCCGCCGGCGGGAGGAAGCTACCCGACAGCGCCCGCCTCGCGACCTCCGGTGACGGATGGGACAGCGACGAGCACACGATCCCCGGCATCGGCATGGTCTGGCCGCCGCTGCTGGGCGTACTGCGGCCGCTCGCCTACCGTGCCGCCTCACCGACCCTGCCGGAAGCCGGACGGGAAGCGCTGGCGCTGCTGTTCGAGGCGCTCGCCGAAGGACCCCTCGCCGTGCCCGGCGGCGTCCTGCGCGAGACCGTGCTGAGCGAGCCGGGCGACGACCGCAAACGGGTGGGGCAGGTGCTGCGCCGGGACGGCCGGACCGTGGTGATCCTCGGTTGCCAGAACGTCGACTACCACCGGGGGCTTGTCAACTGGCTCGCCCTCGACCACGATCCCACGGGCGCGTTCGGCGCCGTCGCCCACTTCGTCCTGCAGCGTGAGACCCGGTACGCGTCGCCGTTCACGGCCGACGGACTCGCCTCGATCGCCCGGCTGGTCCGGGAGAAGGGCGCCGCTCCCTGGCAGCCCGAGGCACCCGCCGCGCTCGCCGCGGCGACGCGCGGAGGCGTGGGGCCCCTCCAGGCCACGGTGCTCCTCGCCGGGCAGCCGACGGAACTCACCGCCGACGCACTCGCCACGACCGGACTGAAGCCCCGCCAGTTCGAGGCGGCCCGGGGCATGCTGAACTCCCTGGATGCCGAGGACCGCGCCGCGCTCACCGGTGCGCTGCTGCCCGAGGACCCCTCCGACCTGTGGACCCGCGGGCCCGACACGGAGGCGGCCGGCCGGGTGTGGGCCGAGCGCCTCGCCTCCCTGGTGCGGGTGCCCGAGGACACGGCCGACTGCCTCGGCGGGCTGCCGGCCGGCCACGCCGAGGAGGTCCTCAACCCGGCCCGCACGCCGTGGCTCGGCCGCACCACCGTCCAACGGCCCGACAAGGACGGCCGGCTGGTCGCGGAGGACCCCTCCGCGCTGCCCGGCGGCCGCGACCTGACCGGCGCCCTGGCCGCGCTCGGCGCGCTCGCCTACGCCCTGCCCTACGGCCACCCGCTGCGGGCCGCGCTGCCGGACGGCCTGGCCGCCCTGCGTCGCCGCGTCGCCGATCCCGGGCTGCTGCTGGGCCTGGACGTGGATTGGACGGAGAAGGGCGCGTCCACCGCCGTCGAGCTGCGCAAGGCGTACGGGCTGCCCGCGGCCGGCGGGGCCGACGCGGACGGCACGACCTGGCTCGGCGAGGCGCTGGCGCTGCGTCCCTCGCACGGCGACATGGAGACCGTGCTGGTCCGCCCGGCCGGCCTCACCGGTCCGGACGACGCCGTCTTCGGACTTCTCGAAGGACTCGTGGGCCCCGGGCGCGGCAGGGCCCTGCGGACCCTGCGGACCCTGCTCGGCGACGAACCGGCCCGGGTCGTCGCCGCCGGCTCGGACGCCGCGGGCCCCGTCGGCTTCGCCCAGGACCCCACGGTCGGCGCGCCGGAGCTCGTCGCCGAGGTCGCCGCGGCCCACGGCTTGGGCGAGGACGCCGCGGTGCTCTACCTCCAGCTGCTCGCCCTGCCCGATCCGACGGACCGCAACGTGGCCCGCTGGACCGGCTGGAAGCCCGCCCGGCTGAAGAAGGCCCGCGCCGAACTCGCCGCTACGGAGCTGGTCGTGGAGGCCAAGCGGTCCCGGGCCGGGCGCTCGCTCTTCCTGCCCTGCGGCTGGCTCGACCTCAGGTCCCCCGCCCTGCCGGTGGAGACGTGGAAGGAGGGCCTCTACCCGGTGCGCGAAGGACTGCGGGCCGTGCCGCTGCTGCCGGTGCCCGAGCTGTTCGCCCGTGCGTGGGAGCGGGTCCGCGCCGGCGACGCGCCCGCCTACGAGGAACTCGTCACCCGTGCCCCGCGCAGGGGCCGCCGCCGATGACCGCCGTCCCGAGCCCAACGGAAGATCCGTCGATGACCACCACCCTGTCCCCCGACACAACCCGCCAGATCGTGCCGCCGGAGGACCGGTACGCCACCGAACTGGCCTTCCTCGCCGCGTACGACGCGGGACCGCGTCCGCCCGCCTGGCGGCTCACGCCCCGGGCGGTCGTCACCTTCGTCATGGGCAGCGACGGCCTCGCCCTGCGCCTGCCCGACGACGCCGAGGCGCCCGAGGGCGTGCCGCGCCGGCTGGAGGTGGCGGGCAAGTTCGTCGGCGACCGGGCGCTGGTCGAGCGGTGTGTCGTCACCCTGGCCGGGGAGCGGGGCCTGCTGCTGGTGGGCGAGCCGGGCACCGCCAAGTCCATGCTGTCCGAGCTGCTGTCCGCCGCCGTCTGCGGCACCAGCGGCCTGGTGGTGCAGGGCACGGCGGGCACGACCGAGGACCAGCTGAAGTACGGCTGGAACTACTCGCTGCTGCTGGCCCAGGGGCCCAGCCCGCAGGCCCTCGTGCCCTCGCCCGTCCTGACGGCGATGCGCCGCGGCGGCATCGCCCGGGTGGAGGAGGTCACCCGCTGTCTGCCGGAGGTGCAGGACTCCCTGGTCTCCCTGCTCTCCGAGCGGCGCATCGCCGTGCCCGAGCTGGCGGGCACCGACGGCTCCCTGGCGCACGCGGCCCCGGGGTTCAACCTGATCGCCACCGCGAACCTGCGTGACAAGGGCGTCTCCGAGATGTCCGCCGCGCTCAAGCGCCGCTTCAACTTCGAGACGGTCGGCCCGATCCCCGACCTCGATGCGGAGACGGCCCTGGTCCGCAGCCAGGCGCGGGCCTCGGTCGAGCGGGCCGGGGCGCCGTTCCGGGTCGACGACGCGGTACTGGAGGCGCTGGTCACCGCGTTCCGCGACCTGCGCGAGGGACGGTCGGCGGAGGGCTGGGAGGTCGAGCGGCCGTCCACCGTGATGAGCACCGCGGAAGCCGTGTCCGTCGCGGGCGCGCTGGGGCTGGCCGCGGCCTACTTCCCCGGCGACCGCGACGTGCTGGGGCTGCTGCCCGGCCATCTCCTCGGCGTCGTGCGCAAGGACGACCCCGCCGACGCGGCCCGGCTGCGCGGTTACTGGGACGGTCCGGTGCGGCGCCGCGCGGAGCAGGGGTCGGCCACCTGGCGCACCCTGTGGGACCTGCGCACGGTCCTGGAGGCCTGACCGCCGTGTCCCTCTCCCCGCCCTCCTCGCCCTCACCGTCCCTGTCGCCCGGCGAGGCGGCCGACGCCCTCACGGACCCGGCGGTGCCGTATCTCATCGGCGTCCGGCACCACGCGCCGTCCCTGGCCGCGGCCGTGCCGGCGCTGCTGGACGGAGCCGCTCCGGACGTCCTGCTGGTCGAACTCCCCGCCGAGATGCAGGAGTGGCTGCCCTGGCTCGGCCACGAGGAGACCCGGGCGCCGGTCGCGCTGGCCGCGGCGCCCACCGAGGGGGGCGGGGGGCCGGCGTTCTATCCCTTCGCCGACTTCTCGCCCGAACTCGCCGCCGTGCGCTGGGCGGCCCGGCGCGGGGTCCCGGTCGTCGCGTGCGATCTGCCGCTGGCGGACCGGGCGTGGGGTGCGGGCCGGGGCCCCGGCCCGACGCGCACCGGCCCGGAGTCCGGCCGGCGGGATCTCACCACCGCGCTGCGGGCCCGGCTCACCGGCCGTCCCGGTGAGGACCTCTGGGACCGTCTGGTCGAGGCGACGGCTCCCGGCTCCGCACCCGAGGCGCTGCGCCGTGCCGCGCTGCTGACCGGGTGGGCCCTGCGCGAGGAGGCGGCCGCCTCGGGCGGGGTGCCCGAGCTGGATCTGCGCCGCGAGCAGTGGATGCGGGACCGGCTGGCCGCCGCCACCGCGCACGGCGAGCGGGCCGCCGTGGTCGTCGGCGCGTTCCACGCCCCGGCCTTGGCGTTCCCCGCCGGGGAGACGGCGAGCGGGACCGTCGCGGCCGTCGGGACGGCAGCCGCGACGGACACCCGGACCGGAGCCAAGGCGGGGGCCGGGCGCGGAGCCGACACGGAGGCCGACGCCCCGCGGGAGACGGGGATCGGGACCGACACGACCGCCGGCCCCGGAGCCGGGACGGACGCCCCCGCCGGAGCCAAGGCGAGGGCCGGGCGCGGAGCGGCAACGGAGGCCGACGCCCCGCGGGAGTCGGGCGCCGGAACAGGACAGGAACCGGAGGCCGGGACCGGACGGGAAGCGGGCGCCGGCACCGGGCGGCCGGTGTGGACGACCTCGCTCATCCCGTACACCTACGCACTCCTGGACGAGCGGTCGGGCTATCCGGCCGGTATCCGGGACCCGGAGTGGCAGCACCAGGTCCTGGGCGCGGCGGGCGATCCGGCCGCCCTGGAGGAGGCACTGACCCGGACGGCCGTGCGGGTGTGCGCGGGCCTGCGCGCCCTGGGGCACCCGTCGGGGCCCGCCGACGCGCGTGAGATCACCCGGTTCGCCTCGGACCTCGCACGGCTGCGGGGGCTGCCGGCGGCGGGCCGGGGGGAACTGGTCGAGGCGGTGCAGTCGGTCCTCGCGCAGGGCGAGCCGTACGGCAGGGGGCGGGCCGTCGCGCGGGCGATGGAACAGGTGCTCGTCGGCACGCGCGAGGGCCGTCCCGCGCCGGGGGCGCCGCGCAGCGGCCTCGCCCCGGCGGTCGAGGCGGAGGTGTCGGCCCTGGGCCTGCCGGGCCCCGGGTCCGGCGTCCCGGGCGGCGCGAACGCCCGGGACCTGCGCCTCGATCCGCTGCGGTCCGACCTCGACCGGCGGCGGGACCTGCTGCTGCGCCGGCTGACCGTGTGCGGTGTGCCGTACGCCGAGCCGCGGGAAGTGGCCGGCGCGGGCGGTGCCGAGGCCCTGACGACCCGGTGGGAGGTGCGCTGGACACCGGCGACCGAGGCCATGCTGTCCGCGGCCGGTGTACGCGGTGTCACGCCCGCGCAGGCCGCCGAAGGGGTACTGCGGGAACGGTGGCGGGCGGAGCGGGACGAGGGCGGGCCCACGCCCGCGCAGACGCTGGAGGGACTGCGGCAGGCGGCGGAGTGCGGACTGCCGGAGCTGGCGGACGCACGGCTCGCGGAGGCCGCCGAGGTGCTGCCCGGCGCCGCGAAACTGTCCGAACTCCTGACCGGTCTGGGACTGCTCGACCGGTTGCGCGCCGGCCACTTCGCCGGGCTCGGCGCCGACGAGGACCGTACCGCCCGGGCCGCCGCCGTGGCCGGGCTGCTGACCGCCGCGGCGGTGCGGCAGGTGGACGGCATGGCCGGCTGCGAGGACCCGGCGGACGCGCACGCCCTGCTGGAGCTCGCCCACCGCGCGGACCTCCTCGGCGGCGTCCGGCTGACCGACGCCCTGGCCCGGCTGGCCCGGGACGGCTCGCCCCTGATGCTCGGCGCCGCCGGAGCCGTCCGGGTGCTCCTCGGACACGAGGACCCGCACTCGTTCGGCGAGCGTGTCGCCGCATGGGTCGACACGGCGAACGACCCGGCATCCCGGTCCGCGCTCACCGCGCGGCTGACCGGCCTGCTGACGGCCGCCGGCCCGCTGCTGGAGTCGGCGGCCCCGGCGCTGGAACCACTCCTGAACCGGGTGTCCGAACTGCCCGACCGGGATTTCCTCGACCGCCTGCCCGCGCTGCGCGGCGGCTTCGACGCCCTCAGTCCGGCGGCCCGCGACCGGCTGCTCACCACCGTCGAGGAGCGGCTGGCCGTCGGTCACCTGGGTGACACGGGCGCCGTCGATTCCGTCGCCCTCGCCCGGTGGACGGGCGCGGACCTCGCCGCCCGAGCCGCTCTCGGCGCACTCGGTCTGCTGCCCCCGCCACCGGCCGGCGAGGCCGGAGCGTCCGGGTCCGCCGCCGCGCACGGGCACGCGACGCCCGCCACCCCGGCCGAGGAGCGCCGGCCGGCCCCGGCCGACCGCTGGCGGCTCGTGCTGGGCCGCCGGACCGACCGGCTGTCCCCGTCGGCGGCCGCCCTGGCCACGGCCCTGGACGAGCTGTACGGCAGCGGGCGGGGCGAGGGCAGCCGCGGTGGCCCGGGCGGAGCCGGCCGCGGCAAGGGGGGCCGGGAGGCTCCCTACCCCGGCGTGCGGGAGTGGTCGGAGGACCTGGAGGCGCTCTTCGGTCCGGGCATCCGCGAAGAGGTGCTGGCGGCCGCGGCCGCGTCGGGCCGGCCGGACGTCCTGTCCGAGCTGCACCCGGACAGCGCACGGCCCTCCGTCGACCTGCTGCGGACCGTGCTGCGCCACGCGGGCGGCCTGCCCGAGGCGCGCCTGGCCGCGCTGCGGCCGCTCGTCCGGCGGCTGGTCGACGCACTGACCCTGCAGCTGGCCACCCGGCTGCGTCCCGCGCTGCACGGCACGGTCCTGCCCCGCCCGAGCCGCCGGCCGGGCGGCGGCCTGGACCTGGCCCGTACGCTGCGGGCCAACCTGGCGTCCGCCCGCCGCGGCCCGGACGGCACCGTCCGGGTCGTCCCCGAGCGGCCCGTCTTCCGCACCCGTGCCCGGCGCGCCGCCGACTGGCGGCTGATCCTGGTGACAGACGTGTCGGGGTCCATGGAGGCGTCCACGATCTGGTCCGCGCTCACGGCCTCGGTGCTGGCGGGGGTGCCCACCCTGTCGACGCACTTCCTGGCCTTCTCCACGGAGGTCATCGACCTCACGGACCACGTGGACGACCCGCTGTCCCTGCTGCTCGAGGTCAGCGTGGGCGGTGGCACCCACATCGCGGCGGGTCTGCGGCACGCCCGCGAGCTCGTCACCGTGCCGTCGCGCACCCTCGTCGTGGTCGTCAGCGACTTCGAGGAGGGCTACCCGGTGGGCGGCCTGCTCGCCGAGGTGCGCGCCCTGGTCGGAGCCGGCTGCCACGTCCTGGGCTGCGCGAGCCTCGACGACGCGGGGCGGCCCCGGTACTCCACCGGTGTCGCGGGCCGGCTCGTCGCGGCGGGCATGCCGGTCGCCGCCCTCAGTCCGCTCGAACTCGCCCGCTGGGTAGGGGAGAAGATCTCGTGAACGCGCACCTTCCGCCGGTCGACACGGCGGTGACCGCCGAGCTCGTCGCGGCGCTGACGCCCCGGCTGCGCAAGCGGCTGGACGCGGGGGTCGCCAAGGTGGCGGGCCGGCCGGCGGTCCGCGACGGCGACGTCGTGCGCGTCGCCGTGGACGACGACACCGACCTCGAACTGCACGCCCCCGCGGGCGTGGTGGCCAGTGCGGACGCGATCCGCTGCGGGTGCCTGCTCGCGCCCGACTGCCTGCACCGCGCCGCCGCGGCCTCGGCCGCACCGGTCGCCGACCCGGCACAGTCGGCGCCCGCCGCCCCGGCCGAACCACCCACCACGGACCCGGCACAGCCACCCAACGCCGATACGACCGCACCACCCACCACGGACCCGGCACAGCCACCCGCCGCCACGGCCGCACCACGTGCCCAGGGCCCGGCGGAGCCCTCGGACACGGACCCGGCGCAGCCGCCACCGGCCGCCCCGCGCCCCTCCCCCACCGCTCCGCCACCGTCCTCCGCCGTTCCGCAGCCGGCCCCCGGCACGGCCACCCCCGAGCAGCGCGCCGCCGCGGTCGACCTGCGGGACGCCGCCGCCGCGGTGCTGGAGGCCGGGACGGACGGCGCCGGCGCCGTGGTCCAGGCCGAGCTGCTGCGCGCGGCGCACACCGCGCGGCTCGCGGGTCTCCCCCGGGCGGCGGGCCGCGCGGTCTCCGTCGTCACGGCGTTGCGCGCCGCCCGGAGCGCCGACCCCGCCTACCGCCTCACCGACCTCGCCGCCGCCCTCCGCGACGTCCTGGCGACCGCCCACCGCCTCCCGGACGCCGTCGGGCAGGAGCTCTCCGCGTTGCGCGGCAGCGTGCGGCAGCCGTACACCCCGAACGGTTCGTTGCGTCTGTACGGGCTGTTCTCGGAGCCCGTCCTCACGGCGACCGGGTACGCGGGCGCCGTCACCTGGACCGCCGACGCGACGGGCACGCTGTACACCGTCTCCGACGTCGCGCCGGGCGGTGCCGGCCGGGCCACGGGCGCCGCCGACCGCGGTGTACGCATCGGCGACACGACCCTGACCCACCGTGAACTGTCGCGCGCCGGGCTCGTCGTGTCCGGCGCGACGGTCTCCCCGACGGGCCGCCTGGGCGCGGGGGCGGGCGTCCGGGCGGTGCGCGCCTCCGGTGCCGCGTGGCACGCCGAGCCGCTCGACCGTCTGTGGGCGGTTCCGGTGGCCGAGCAGGTGTCCCGTGCGCTGACGACCGACCAGGACCTGCTGTTCCTCGACGTCACGCTCACCGGCACGGTGCGCGAGGCGGCGGGCGAGTGCCTGCTCGCCGACTGCGCCGGGCTGACGCTGCGTCTCGCCGCCGCCCATGACGACCCCGCCCTGCCCCACCGCGACAACCTCCGCCTCCTGGCGGACGCCCCGGGGGCGCGGCTGCGTCTCGTCGCCCGTCTCACGCCGGCCCCGTTCCCGCGCGCCCTGCTCCTGGCCGTCAGCCATCCCACCGACCCCGGCGCCCGGGTCGACCTGGGACTGGACCGGCTCCGCCGCGCGGACCTGCCCGCGCCCGTACCGCCGGCCGCCGTGCCGGCGCCCGACATCGACGAGGCCCCGGTGCATCTGCTGCGCAGGCGGGTCCACCAGGCCGCCTCCGGCGGGCGCCGCGTGCTGGCGTTCCCCGGCGGCGGTGCCGCCGACGGCCCGCGGCTGCGCCGGCAGGGCCTGGCGACGGCCGGTGAACTCCTGGACGCGCTGCACGCCGCCGCCACCGACCGCGGCCGGGACCCCTTCGGCCGGCTCCTCCCGGCGGACGCCGGCCGCTTCGCCCGCGCCTGGCTCGCCGCCGCCGTCTACACGGAGGAGATCGACCGGGCCCTCTGCGCCGCCGCGTGGGGTGCCCGGGCCCAGGGACCCGCCACCCGCTGACCTGGGTCTTCGAGATTCGTTCGACGGCATCGGTGCGCACAGCCTTGTCAGGGACATGAGCTACTCCTACAGTCCTGAGCACACCGGTAAGTGGGAGCGCTCCCACCCGTGGGGAGGTGGGAGCGCTCCCGCGCCGGCTCCCCCCACGTCCCCGCACCCTCCCGGAGAGGCCCCCACATGCGACCGTCATGGCATCAGGTCCGCCCCTTCCGACGCTTGTCGGGCGCCCTTCTCGCGGCTTTCGCCGTCGTGGTGTCCCTCGTCACCACGGCCGCGCCGGCCCAGGCGGACACCGCGATCTGCGAGGCGTTCGGCACGGCGACGATCCAGGGCCGCTACGTCGTCCAGAACAACCGCTGGGGCACCGGCGCGACGCAGTGCGTCACCGTCACCGACTCGGGCTTCCGGGTCGACCGGGCCGACGGCTCCGTGCCCACCAACGGCGCCCCGAAGTCGTACCCGTCCGTCTTCGACGGCTGCCACTACACCGTCTGCGCGCCGGGCACGCGCCTTCCGGCCCGGCTGAGCGACATCGCCGAGGCGCCCACCAGCGTGTCCTTCGGCTACGTCGACAACGCGGTCTACGACGCCGCCTACGACATCTGGCTCGACCCGGCGCCCCGGACCGACGGGGTGAACCGGACCGAGATCATGGTCTGGTTCCATCACACGGGCCCGGTCCAGCCGGTGGGCGCCAAGGTGGGCACGGCCACCGTGGCGGGACGCTCGTGGGAGGTGTGGTCGGGCAGCAACGGCTCCAACGACGTGCTGTCCTTCGTCGCCCCCTCGGCGATCACCAGCTGGAGCTTCGACGTCATGGACTTCGCCCGGCAGGCCGTCTCGCGCGGACTCGCCGCGAACGACTGGTACCTGACGAGCGTCCAGGCGGGCTTCGAGCCGTGGCAGGGCGGCGCGGGGCTGGCGGTGACCTCCTTCTCCTCGGAGACTGACACGGACGGCGGCCCCTCCGGGCCCGGCGAGCCGGGCGGTCCCGCGACGTGCGAGGTCGCGTACGCCACGAACGTCTGGCCGGGCGGCTTCACCGCGAACGTCACCGTCACCAACACCTCCGCCTCCCCCGTCGACGGCTGGCGGCTCGCCTTCACGCTGCCCTCCGGGCAGCGCGTCACGAACGCCTGGAACGCCTCGGTGACCCCCTCAACGGGCGCCGTCACGGCGACCGGCCTGGGCCACAACTCCCGGATCGCCCCCGGCGGCAGCCTGACGTTCGGCTTCCAGGGGACCTACGGCGGCTCCTTCTCCGAGCCGGACGCCTACCGCCTCAACGGCACCGCCTGCGCGACCGCGTGACGCCGGACGGCCGTCTACCGGCCGTACGGCGGTGTCATCCCCTCCCCCCCCACTCCCCCGCCCGTCCGGTCGGTTCCTCCCCCGGACGGGCGGGGGCTCCAGCACAGGGCAGAACACCCACCTCCTGATGGTCACGAACGGATCGTCGACATCGTCCACTGAGCGAAACAGGAGACCCCCATGGTTCGACGGAACAGATACCTGTCCCTGGCGGCGGTGCTCGCCACCCTGCTCGGCGCGCTCGGCGTGACCGTCCTGTTCGGGCAGGGCCGCGCCGAGGCGCACGGCGTGGCGATGATGCCCGGCTCGCGCACGTACCTGTGCCAACTGGACGCCGTCACAGGCACCGGTGCCCTGGACCCGACCAACCCGGCGTGCCGGGACGCACTCGACCGCAGCGGGGCGACGGCGCTGTACAACTGGTTCGCCGTGCTCGACTCCAACGCGGGCGGCCGCGGGGCCGGTTACGTCCCGGACGGCACGCTGTGCAGCGCCGGCGACCGTTCCCCGTACGCCTTCTCCGCCTACAACGCCGCCCGCTCGGACTGGCCCCGCACGCATCTGACGTCGGGCGCGACGATGAAGGTGCAGTACAGCAACTGGGCGGCCCATCCCGGCGACTTCCGCGTCTACCTGACCAAGCCTGGCTGGTCGCCCGCCTCCGAGCTGGGCTGGGACGACCTCCAGCTGATCCAGACCGTGACCAACCCGCCCCAGCAGGGCTCGCCCGGCACGTCGGGGGGCCACTACTACTGGGACCTGGCGCTGCCCTCGGGCCGTTCGGGCGATGCGCTGATCTTCATGCAGTGGGTGCGTTCGGACAGTCAGGAGAACTTCTTCTCCTGCTCCGACGTCGTCTTCGACGGCGGCAACGGCGAGGTGACCGGCATCCGCGGTTCGGGCGGCACGCCGACCACGCCGCCCCCGACCACGCCGCCGCCCACGCACTCCGGCGACTGCATGGCCGTCTACTCCGTGGTGAACTCCTGGAGCGGCGGCTTCCAGGGCTCCGTCGAGGTGATGAACCACGGCACCCAGCCGCTGAACGGCTGGGCCGTGCAGTGGCGGCCCGGGGCGGGGACCACGCTGGGCGGGGTGTGGAACGGCTCCCTGTCGAGCGGTGACGGCGGTACGGTCACGGTGCGCAACGTGGACCACAACCGTGTCGTCCCGCCGGACGGCAGCGTGTCCTTCGGCTTCACCGCCACCTCCACCGGCAACAACTTCCCCGCGGGGACGATCGGCTGCGTGGCGCCGTAGTACGGCGAAGGCGGGCGCCGCGCGACCCCGCGCGGCGCCCGCCCGGGTATTGGGCGCCCTCCCCGACCTCACGTGCCGGTTACAAATCGCTCAACCCCTGGTTGCGACGCGGTGATCCGGCGACGATGGGGGCATGACTCTGGCCCAGCGCGCCTTCGAGCGGCTGCACGCCTGGCCCGACCTCACCACGGGTCCGGCCAGTTGCGGAACCGGGCGGGCACTGCGCTCCGCCGATGACGAGATCGTCCACTTCCACTCGGACCGGGACGTGGACCTCCACCTGACCCACCGGGCCATCCAGCGCTTCCAGTACGACCTCGGCGGTTCCAGTGCGATACACCTCGTCCCCGGCTCCCGCTGGGTGACCGTGCACCTGGACTGCGACGCGGACGTCGACCTGCTGCTGAGCCTGGTGAGCATCGCCCTGAAGGCCCATCAGACGCAGCAGGCCGCGGACCCGCCCTCGGGGTGCAACTTCCACCGCGTCACGGTGCTTCCCCGCTCGGCCGCCGGGGGGATCTGAGACCCGCCCACGGCGGCGCCCGGGTTCCCGCCCCGCGGCCCGGGCGCCGCAACGCACTCGCAACCTTCCCCGTGCTGGCATGCGGGGCATGGGCGACACATACGAGGAGATCCCGCGCGTCGAACTCACCGCCTCGGCGGCCGGCCTGCTGCGGCGCCTGCGGGCAGCGCACGGGCCCCTGATGTTCCACCAGTCCGGCGGCTGCTGCGACGGCAGCGCGCCCATGTGCTACCCGGCCGGCGAGTTCCGCACCGGCGCGGCGGACGTCCTGCTCGCGGAGCTGGTCGTGGAGGGCGTCGAGGAACCGGTGGCGTTCTGGATGTCACGCAGCCAGTTCGCGGTGTGGAGCCACACCCGGCTGATCGTCGACGTCGTCGAGGGACGGGGCAGCGGTTTCTCGCTGGAGGCGCCCGAGGGGGTGCGCTTCCTCATCCGCTCCCGCGTCCTCGACGCGTAGCCGCCGGGGCGCCGCCGGGACCGTGGGGCCCGGCGCACCGCCCCGCCCCGGTCAGGGTCTGAGGCTGCCGACGATGTCCGCCGTGGCCATGAGACCGCTGTTGATGGTCGGGGCGATGCTCGTGCTCGCCAGGTAGAAGCCGAGCAGCAGGCAGACCAGCGCGTGGGAGATCTTCAGCCCCCCGTTCCGCAGGAAGAGCACCGCCAGGATCGTCAGGAGCAGCACCACAGAGATGGAAATGGCCATCGTCAACCTCCTCCGCCACGTCCACTTCGCGGCGTTCGGCCGCAAGTGTGGCGCAACGGAGGGTTTATCCGGGCGGCTGACCTGTCCTCCGGACGAGTGAAGTTCCGGCGGCGGCTACGCGCCGCGGCGGGCGTCGAGGAACGCCTCGAGCCCCGCGAGGTCGTCGGTGTTGAGGTGGTCGACGCCCGCGGCGAGCAGTTCGCCCCACACCGCGTCCCGGGCGGCACCCGGCTGGTCGGGGGTGGCCCAGAAGCGCACCCGCTGCCCGCGCCGGTGCGCCGCGCCGACGAGGTCGCGCAGCTTGCCCCGCTCCGCCTCGGGGAAGGCGCCGACGCCCTGCCAGGTGAAGTTGAGCGTCCAGTTGTCGCTGATCAGCGGCACGAAGGAGGCCGGGGCCGTGGTGCCGAGGTCGGCGAGACGGCCGTCGTAGAAGGCCAGGCGCGTGCGCTGGGCGGCCATCGGCGCGCGGGCGGCGCGGTCTCCGGAGACCACCACGGTGACCGCGCCGGGGTGGACCCGGCCGTGGGCGTAACCGGTGAACAGGTGCGTGTAGCGGCGCAGGAGACGGTCGAGCTCCAGGTACGCCGACGCCCCCTCGGTCTTGATGTCGACGAGGAGCTGCAGGGAGCGCCGGTCGCCCCGGTAGACGCGGCCGTGCCGGGCGCGGACGCGGGCGGCGAGCGGGTCGAGGTAGAGGGACTCCAGGGTGCGGGCGGGGTCGAGGTCCTCGGGGTCGTGGGCGACCAGGAGCCGCCCGTCGACGAGGTAGATGTCGGCCTCGACGCTGCCGAAGCGGTGGTCGAGGGCGTCGAGGAGGGGGCGGGGGTGCTCGTAGTCGTTGTGGGCGTGCGCACGCCACAGCGGGCGGGGACCGCGCCTGCCCTCGCCCGCCGACGCGGTGCCGGCGGGCAGGGCGACCGCGCCCGCGAGGGCGGCGCCGAGGGTGGTGAGGGCTCTGCGTCGGGTGGTGAGGGCCATGCTCTGCCTCCCTGGAGGTGCCGTACGGGACGCCTGTGAGTATGGGGGCCCGGGCGCTCAAGGAGCAGAGGTGTGCAGGGAGTTGTCCGGACGTCCGCCGGTCGTTCATGTCGCGGGAACGGCACGCACGGGCGATGCCCGCCCCCCGAGGGGGACGGGCATCGCTTCCGCCGGACGGGCGCCGTCAGGGGGCGCGCAGGTCGGCCAGTTCGGCCAGCGCCTCCCGGTGGGCGCCCGCCGTGCCGTGGGCGATCGCGTCGGCCTTGGCCCGCTTCAGGTAGAGGTGGACCGGGTGCTCCCACGTCATGCCGATGCCGCCGTGCAGTTGCAGCGCCTCCTCGGCGACGTGGACGGCGACCTGGGCCGCGTACGCCTGGGCCACGGCGACGGCCACGTCGGCGTCCTGGCCGCTCGCCAGCGCGTCGGCCGCGTTGCGGGCGGCGGCGCGCAGACCCGCGACCTCCAGCCACAGCCGGGCGAGCCGGTGCTTGATCGCCTGGAAGCCGCCGACCTGGCGGTTGAACTGCCTGCGCTCCCCGAGATAGCGCACAGTCTCGGTCAGCAACCAGTCGGCGAGGCCCAGTTGCTCGGAGGCCAGCAGTCCGGCACCGGCTCGCAGGGCGCGCCGTACGGCGGGCTCCGCGTCGCCGAGCCGGCGTCCCGGCGCCCCGTCGAGGACGACCGCCGCCACCGGCCGGGTCAGGTCCAGGGAGGAGCGCGGGGTGACGGCCGCCGCGCCGGCGTCCACCGCGTACAGGGCGCCGTCGTCGGCCGGGACGAGCAGCACGTCGGCCACGGCGGCGTCGGCGATGCCGGTCAGCTCCCCGTGCAGCGTGCCGTCCTGGATCCGTACGGTCGCGTAGGCGGCGCCCGGTGCGGTGTGCAGGCCGACGGCGAGGGCGCCGATGCGGCGTCCGGCGGCCAGCTCGCCGAGCAGGTCCTCGGCGCCGCAGGCCAGCAGGGCCTCGGTGGCGACGACGGCACTCGTCAGGTACGGCACGGGTGCGACGGACCGGCCCAGCTCCTCCAGGGCGACCGCGGCCTCGCGGTACGTGGCGCCCTGGCCGCCCTGCGCCTCGGGCACCAGGAGCCCGGCCAGGCCCATGCCCTCGGCCAGCGACTTCCACAGGGCGAGGTCGTGGGGCGCGTCGGACTCGGTGCGCGCGATGACGCCCGCCGGGTCGCAGTGGCCGGTGAGCAGGTCACGGACGGCGGCGCGCAGCGCCTCTTCCTCCTCCGAGTACAGCAGATCGGGCTCGCTCATCGGGCCAGGTCCTTCCAGGCGACGTCCTTGTCGGTGCGCGGTTCGGCGGGCAGGCCGAGGACGCGCTCGGCGACGATGTTCAGCAGGACCTCGCTGGTCCCGCCCTCGATGCTGTTGCCCTTGGACCGCAGGTAGCGGTACCCGGCGTCTCGGCCGGTGAAGTCCACCAGCTCGGGGCGGCGCATGGTCCAGTCGTCGTACAGCAGGCCTTCCTCGCCGAGGAGTTCGACCTCGAGGCCGCTGATCTCCTGGTTGAGGCGGGCGAAGTTCAGCTTCATGCCGGCGCCCTCGGGGCCGGGCTGGCCGGCCGCCAGCTGCTGGCGCAGCCGTACGCCGGTGAGCCGGGCGACCTCGGCCTCGACCCACAGGCCGAGCAGCCGCTGGTGCAGGTCGTGGGTGCGCAGGTCGGGGCGGTCCCGCCAGGTCTTCGCGACCTTGCCGATCATGCCGCCCTCGCGGGGGATCGGCGTTCCGCCGATGGCGACGCGTTCGTTGTTCAGCGTGGTCTGCGCGACCCGCCAGCCGTCCCCCGTCGCGCCCAGGCGCATGGCGTCGGGGATGCGGACGCCGGTGAGGAAGACCTCGTTGAACTCGGCCTCGCCGGTGATCTGCCGCAGCGGACGGACCTCCACGCCGGGGTCGGTCATGTCGCAGAGGAAGTAGGTGATGCCCCGGTGCTTGGGCACGTCGGGGTCGGTGCGGGCGATGAGGATGGCCCAGCGGGCGAGGTGCGCGCTGGAGGTCCACACCTTCTGCCCGTCGACGATCCACTCGTCGCCCTCCCGCACGGCCCGCGTGCCGAGCGCGGCGAGGTCGGAGCCGGCACCCGGCTCGCTGAACAGCTGGCACCAGACCTCCTCGCCCGTCCACAGCGGGCGCAGCAGCCGGCGCTTCTGCTCGTCGGTGCCGTAGTGGAGGATCGTCGGCGCCGCCATTCCGAGGCCGATGCCGATGCGCCGGGGGTCGTTGTCGGGGGCGCCCGCGGCGGCGAGCTCGGCGTCGACCACGGTCTGGAGGGAACGGGGGGCGTCGAGTCCGCCGAGGCCCTCCGGGTAGTGCACCCAGGCGAGGCCGGCGTCGAAGCGGGCCCGGAGGAAGTCGAGGCGGCCGGTGGCGGCCGGCGGATGGGCGGCCAGCAACTCCTGTGTGCGGCGGCGCAGTTCGTCGGCGTCGGTCATGCGGCGGCTCCCTTCTCGAGGACGACGGCGACGCGGCCGGTCGTCCGGCCGTCGGCCACCCGCTGCACGGCGTCCGCGGCCCCGTCGAGCGGCACCCGCTCGCTCACCAGCGGCCTTACGGCGCCCCGCGCGGCCAGCTCGGTGAGCTGCTCGTGGCAGTGCCGGACCAGCTCGGGGTTCTTGGTGTTGTACAGGCCCCAGTGCAGGCCGAGGACGGCGTAGTTCTTCACCAGGGCGTGGTTCAGCGCGGGGCTGGGGATGGTGCCGCTCGCGAAGCCGACGACCACGATCCGGCCCTCGAAGGCGACGGTCTTGGCGGACTGGGCGTAGGCCTGGCCGCCCACCGGGTCGTAGATCACGTCGGCGCCCCGGCCGCCGGTGGCCTCCTTGACGGCGGCGACGACGTCCTCGCTCCGCCGGTCGATCACGACGTCGCAGCCCAGTTCGCGGGCGACGGCGGCCTTTCCGGCGCCGCCGACGACCCCGATGACCTTCGCCCCGGCCGCCTTGCCGAGCTGCACGGCCGCGCTGCCGACCCCGCCGGCGGCGGCGTGGACGAGCAGGGTCTCACCGGCCTCCAGCCGGGCCCGGCGGTGCAGGCCGAACCAGCCCGTCTGGTAGCCGATGTGCAGGGCGGCGGCCTCGGCGTCGTCCAGGGTGTCCGGCGCGGGCAGCAGGGCGCGGGCGTCGGCGACGGCGTACTCGGCGAAGCCGCCGTGCGGGAGCACCGGGTTGGCGATCACGCGGCGCCCGTCCTCGGTCTCGCCGCAGACCTCCACTCCGGGCGTGAACGGCAGGGGCGGCCTGACCTGGTACTGGCCCCGGCACAGCAGGGCGTCCGGGAAGTTGATGTTGGCTGCCCGGACCCTGATCAGGACCTGGCCGTCGCCCGGCGTCGGGGGCGGGACCTCGCCGAGGCGCATCACCTCGCTCGGCTCGCCGTTCTCGTGCACCTGCCATGCCTGCATGCGGGGCCTCCACGCGACTGTCGGTCCGGGTTCTCCCGCATACTAAGCGGTCGCTTGCCGATCAGGGAACAGGTGGCGGCAGGTCGTCCGTCACGCCTGGGCGGGCCGGGCGCGCACGTGCATGCGCTCCCCCTGCGGGCCGAACAGGCTGAGGAACTCGACCGGCCCCTCCCCCGTCGAGCCGAACCAGTGCGGCACACGGGTGTCGAACTCGGCCGCCTCGCCCGCGCCGAGCACCACGTCGTGCTCGCCGAGCACCAGGCGCAGCCGGCCGGACAGTACGTAGAGCCACTCGTAGCCCTCGTGCGTCCGCGGGTCCGGCTCCTCCTTGCGCTGCGGCTCGAGCACCTTGAACGCCTGGAGACCGCCCGGCTGGCGGGTGAGCGGCCAGTGGGTGCGGCCGTGGCGCACGATGGGCCGGGCGCGCACCCGGGGGTCACCGACGGGCGGGGCGCCGACCAGTTCGTCCAGCGCGACCTGATGGGCCTGGGCGATCGGCAGCAGCAGCTCGAGGCTCGGCTTGCGCAGGCCGGACTCCAGCCGCGACAGGGTGCTGACCGAGATGCCGGTCGACTCCGACAGGGCGGCGAGCGTGACCTCGCGCTCCTTGCGGATCTGCCTCAGCCGCGGTCCGACTCCCGCGAGTACGTCGTCTGCAGTCATGCGTCCATTGTTGCAGAACCGGCAAATGTGTTTGTCAATCCGGTGCTTCCGGGGCGACCTTCTGACCGGAGGTGGTCACCATGACCGAGAAGCAGGACCTGTCGGGAACGTACGAAGTGATCGTCGTCGGCGGCGGCGCGGCCGGGCTCTCCGCCGCCCTCGTCCTCGGCCGGGCGCGGCGGCGCGCCCTGGTCGTCGACGCCGGTGAGCCGCGCAACGCGCCCTCGGACCACATGCAGGGGTACCTGACCCGGGACGGCATGCCGCCCGCCGAGTTCCTGGCGCTCGGCCGGGAGGAGATCGCCCGCTACGGCGTCGGATTCGTCCGGGACCGCGTGGTGGGGGTGACCCGGGGCGATGACTTCGCCGTGGAGCTGGCCGGCGGGCCGACCGTGCGGGCGCGGCGGCTGATCGTCGCCACCGGCCTGAAGGACGAGCTGCCGGACGTCGCCGGGGTCGCCGAACGCTTCGGGCGGGACGTGCTGCACTGCCCGTTCTGCCACGGCTGGGAGGTCCGCGGCGAGCGCTTCGGCGTCCTCGCCACCAGCCCGCTCTCCGTCCACCAGGCGCTGATGGTGTCCGGGTGGTCGGACGACGTGACCCTGTTCCTGCACACGGTCGCCGAGGAGGAGCTGTCCGACGACGACCTGCGCCGGCTCTCCGCGGCCGGGGTGAAGGTGGTGCCCGGCCGGGTCGCGGGGCTGCGGGTCGAGGACGACCGGCTCACCGGCGTCCGGCCGGCCGGGGACGCTCCCTCCGGGGAGGGGTCCGTCCACGAGTGCTCGGTGCTCTTCGTCGCCCCGCGCGCCGTGCCGCGGACCGGCCTGATGGAGCGGCTGGGCGCGGAGCTCCGGGAGACCCCGTTCGGCGCCTACCCCGTGGTGGACCCGACGGGCCGGACCACCGTGCCGGGCGTGTGGACCGCGGGCAACGCGATGGGCTTCGCCGAGCAGGTCGTCCACGCGGCGAGCGGCGGCTACCGCGCCGCCGCCGCGATCGTCGGCGACCTGATCATGTCGGACCTGGACGCACGCCTCGGCGCGTAGCGCCGGGGCCCGGCGCGGCGGCGGTTGCCGGATGCTCCCCCGGTCGGCGGTCACCGGTACGGCGGGTCGGTGCCCCCGGGGACGGGGGCACCGGAGGACGCGCCCCGGCCCGGAGCGGTCAGGGCGCCCGGAGGGGACCGCGGCGGGGCGGCAGGCAGGTCCGTGCGCCCGTGCGGGTGTAGGCCACGCCTCTTCGGTGCACCATGACTGCATGCTGCTTGCCCGGCTGGCCCAGGTGTCCCGGGAGGTCGCGGCCACGTCGGCGCGGTCCCGGAAGACCGCCCTGCTCGCGGAGCTGTTCCGGGAGGCGGAGGCGGAGGACGTACCGATCGTCATCCCCTATCTGGCGGGGCGTCTCCCCCAGGGCCGGATCGGCGTCGGCTGGAAGGTGCTGGGCGAGCGGGTCGCCCCGGCCGCCGAACCCGGCCTCACCGTGCGCGACGTGGACGCCCAACTGACGGAACTCGGCGCGGTCTCCGGGGCCGGCTCGCAGGCCGAGCGGTCGCGGCTGGTCGGCGGCCTGATGGGCGCGGCCACCGAGGACGAGCAGCGCTTCCTGCTCGGGCTGCTCACCGGTGAGGTGCGCCAGGGCGCCCTGGACGCCGTCGCCGTGGAGGGCCTGGCCCTGGCGACCGGCGCGCCGGCGGCCGACGTTCGGCGTGCGGTGATGCTCGCGGGCTCGTTGCGGGCCGTGGCCGAGGCCCTGCTCGCCGAGGGTCCCGGGGCGCTGGCCCGGTTCCGGCTCACCGTCGGCCGCCCGGTGCTGCCGATGCTGGCCCACAGCGCGTCCTCGGTCGCCGAGGCGGTCGGCAGGCTGGGCGGCTGCGCCGTCGAGGAGAAGCTGGACGGCATCCGCGTCCAGGTGCACCGGGACGGCGGCACCGTACTGGTCTGCACCCGCACCCTGGACGACATCACCGGCCGGCTCCCGGAGGTCACCGCGGCCGCGCTCGGGCTGCCCGGCGAGCGGTTCGTCCTGGACGGCGAGGTGATCTCCTTCGACGAGGCCGGGCGCCCCCGCTCCTTCCAGGAGACCGCCGGACGAGTCGGCTCCCGCACGGACGTGACCACGGCCGCGCGGGCCGTCCCCGTCTCCGTCGTGTTCTTCGACGCGCTGTCCGTCGACGGCCGCGACCTGCTCGACCTGCCGCTGACCGAGCGGCACGCGGAACTGGCCCGGCTGGTCCCCGAGCCGATGCGGGTCCGCCGCACCCTGGTGGCGGGGCCCGACGACACGCCCGCGGCCGAGAAGTTCCTCGCCGAGACGCTCGAGCGCGGCCACGAGGGTGTCGTCGTCAAAGGGCTCGACGCGCCCTACAGCGCGGGCCGCCGCGGCGCGTCCTGGCTGAAGGTCAAACCCGTGCACACCCTCGACCTGGTCGTCCTGGCCGCCGAGTGGGGGCACGGACGCCGCACCGGCAAGCTGTCCAACCTCCATCTGGGAGCCCGCGCCGCGGACGGCTCGTTCGTGATGCTCGGCAAGACCTTCAAGGGCCTCACCGACGCGCTGCTGACCTGGCAGACCGAACGCCTTCGGGAGCTGGCCGTCGAGGAGCACGGCTGGGGCGTGACCGTACGCCCCGAACTCGTCGTCGAGATCGCCTACGACGGCCTCCAGCGCTCCACCCGCTACCCGGCCGGCGTCACCCTCCGCTTCGCCCGCGTCCTGCGCTACCGCGACGACAAGCGCCCCGAGGACGCGGACACGGTCGGCACGCTCCTCGCCGCCCACCCGGGGGTGGCCCCGTGAGGCGCAGCGCCGGCCTGCTGCTCCACCGCCCCGGCGCCGGGGGGACCGAGGTGCTGCTCGGCCACATGGGCGGCCCCTTCCACGCCCGCCGCGACGCCGGGTCGTGGACGATCCCCAAGGGCGAGTACGAGCCGGCGGAGCCCGCCTGGGAGGCGGCCCGGCGCGAGTTCCGGGAGGAACTCGGGCTGCCGCCGCCCGACGGCGAGGCCGTACCGCTCGGCGAGGTCCGCCAGTCCGGCGGGAAGGTCGTCACGGCCTGGGCCGTCGGGGCCGACCTCGACCCGGCGACCGTCATCCCCGGCACCTTCCGCATGGAGTGGCCGCCGAGGTCGGGCCGGATCGAGGAGTTCCCCGAGCTGGACCGGGTGGCGTGGTTCACGGTGGACCGGGCGCGCGAGGTGATCGTGAAGGCGCAGGCCGCGTTTCTCGACCGGCTGGCTGAGCACTCGCACTGAGAGAGGCGACGAGGGGCCCACCGGCCCCTCCGCGTTGCGGCACCCCCCGCCGCGCGCCAAGGTCGAAGCACGAGTCTGCACCCAGGGAGGTCGGCCATGCCCATCGCGACGGTGAACCCGGCGAACGGCGAGACGCTCAGGACGTACGAGGCCATGGGCGAGGAGGAGATCGAGCGCCGGCTCCAGCTCGCGGAGGCCACCTTCCGCACGTACCGGACCACGCCGTTCGAGGAGCGGGCCCGGCTCATGCACCGGGCGGCCGACCTCCTGGAGGCGGACCAGGACGAGATCGGCAGGGTCATCACCACCGAGATGGGCAAGCCGGTCAAGCAGGCCCGCGCGGAGGCCGCCAAGTGCGCCAAGGCGATGCGCTGGTACGCCGACCACGCCGCGGACCTGCTCGCCGACGAGGAGCCCGCCGAGGCGGACGTCAAGGACTCCGGCGCCTCCCGGGCCCTGGTGCGCTACCGGCCGCTCGGACCGGTGCTCGCGGTGATGCCGTGGAACTTCCCGCTGTGGCAGGTGATCCGCTTCGCGGCGCCCGCGCTGATGGCGGGCAACGTGGGCCTGCTCAAGCACGCCTCGAACGTCCCGCAGACCGCCCTGTACCTGGAGGACCTGTTCCACCGCGCGGGCTTCCCCGAGGGCTGTTTCCAGACCCTGCTGATCGGCTCCGCCGCGGTCGACGACATCCTGCGCGACGAGCGCGTGCGGGCCGCCACCCTCACCGGCAGCGAGCCCGCCGGCCGCGCGGTCGCCTCCACCGCCGGGGAGATGATCAAGAAGACGGTGCTGGAGCTGGGCGGCAGCGACCCCTTCGTCGTCATGCCGTCCGCCGACATCGACCGGGCCGCGCGGGTCGCGGTGACCGCACGCACGCAGAACGCCGGGCAGTCCTGCATCGCCGCCAAGCGGTTCATCGTGCACACGGACGTGTACGACGCCTTCGTCGAGCGCTTCACCGAGGGCATGAGGGCGCTGCGGGTCGGCGACCCGATGGACGAGGAGACCGAGGTCGGACCGCTCTCCAGCGAGCAGGGCGTGACCGACGTGGTGGAACTGGTCGAGGACGCGGTACGCGGCGGCGCGCGGGTGCTGTGCGGCGGCGAACGCCCCGACGGCCCCGGCTGGTACTACCCGCCGACCGTGCTGGCCGACATCACCCGCGAGATGCGCATCCACCGCGAGGAGGCCTTCGGTCCGGTCGCCACGGTGTACCGGGCGGCCGACCTGGACGAGGCCGTGCTGATCGCCAACGACACGGACTTCGGGCTCAGTTCCAACGTGTGGACCCGCGACGACGCCGACGTGGACCGCTTCGTCCGGGACCTGGAGGCGGGCGGGGTCTACGTCAACGGGATGACGGCGTCCCACCCGGCGTTCCCCTTCGGCGGGGTGAAGCGGTCGGGCTACGGGCGTGAGCTGTCCGGGCACGGAATCCGCGAGTTCTGCAACATCACCACCGTATGGCACGGGGCGTGAGGGTTCCGGGGCTACGATCCCTTTTCGTGACCCGCGAAGTGACCCTGCCTCTGATCGTCGACGACCGCGGCACCCTGCAGGTGTCCGCGGCCGACGTGAGCAAGCTGCTGCGCACGGTGGGCGGTCGGTGGCTGCGGCTGGTGGAGGCCGGCGAGGAGGGTCTGGACGAGGACACCGTGGCGGCCCTCACCATCGAACTCGCCAAGCTGGCCGACCGCATCGACGTGGCGTGCATCGCCCACTCCAGCGGCCGGCCCACCTGACCCCGGGCCGCTAGCGGATCGGCATGCCCGCCAGGGTCCGCGCGATCACCAGCCGCTGGATCTCGCTGGTGCCCTCGAAGATCGTGTAGATGGCCGCGTCGCGGTGCATCCGCTCCACCGGGTACTCCCGGGTGTAGCCGTTGCCGCCCAGGATCTGGACCGCCTGGGCGGTCACCTTCTTCGCCGTCTCACTCGCGAACAGCTTGGACATCGAGCCCTCGGCGGCCGTGAACGGCTTGCCGTTGACCGCCATCCAGGAGGCCCGCCACACCAGCAGCCGGGCCGCGTCGATCGACGTGCGCATGTCGGCGAGCTGGAAGGCGACGCCCTGGTTGTCGATGATCGGGCGGCCGAACTGCTCGCGGGTCCTCGCGTAGTCGAGGGCGACCTCGTACGCGGCGCGGGCGGTGCCGACCGCCATGGCGCCGACGGCCGGGCGGGACGCCTCGAAGGTGGCCATCGCCGCGTTCTTCACGCGCTCGCCGCCGGCCTTGGCCTTCTCGCGGGCGCGGGCCAGGCGCGCGTCCAGCTTCTCCTTGCCGCCGAGCAGGCAGGAGCCGGGGACGCGCACGTTGTCGAGGACGACCTCGGCGGTGTGCGAGGCGCGGATGCCGTGCTTCTTGAACTTCTGCCCCTGGGACAGCCCCGGGGTGTTCGGCGGCACGATGAAGGAGGCGTGACCCTTGGAGCCCAGCTCCGGGTCGACGACGGCGACGACCACGTGGACGTTGGCGATGCCGCCGTTGGTGGCCCAGGTCTTGGTGCCGTCGAGCACCCACTCGTCCTTGGCCTCGTCGTACACGGCGCGCGTGCGCATGGAGGCCACGTCGGAGCCCGCGTCGGGCTCGGAGGAGCAGAAGGCGGCGACCTTGACGTCGTTGGCGTCGCCGTACATCTGGGGGATCCAGGTGCCGATCTGCTCCTCGGTGCCGTTGGCGAGGACGCCGACGGCGGCGAGGCCGGTGCCGACGATGGACAGCGCGATGCCGGCGTCGCCCCAGAAGAGCTCCTCCATCGCCATCGGGATGCCGAGGCCGGTGGAGTCGAAGTACTGCTGGGCGTAGAAGTCGAGGGAGTAGATGCCGACCTTGGCGGCCTCCTGGATGACCGGCCAGGGAGTCTCCTCACGCTCGTCCCATTCGGCGGCCGCGGGGCGGATGACGTCGGCGGCGAAGCCGTGCAGCCAGTCCCGGACCTCCTTCTGTTCGTCGTTGAGCTCCATGGTGAACTCGGCCATGTCCCCTCCAGTGACGCACCTGCGTGTTACTTGCGGTAACCCGAGTCTGTTACCGACGGGTAGTGAAAGTCAACTCCCGAGGACCCCCGGCCTCCCGTTCGATGGGCACGGGCCGCCGGGTGTTAGTTTGCGCAGGCGTCACCGAATCAGCACGGGTGGGGAGAGCACATGAACACCACGCAGCGGACCGAGCAGCAGCGGTCCGCCGACCGTCGACGGCGCGAGCTGCTGGAGGCCGCCGACCGGGTGGTGCTGCGCGACGGCCCGCAGGCCTCGATGAACGCCATCGCCGCCGAGGCGGGCATCACCAAGCCGATCCTCTACCGGCACTTCGGCGACAAGGGCGGCCTGTACGCCGCCCTGGCCCAGCGGCACACGGACGCCCTCCTCGCCTCGCTGCGGGCCGCCCTGGACGCCCCGGCCGACCGGCGCGAGCGCGTCGAGGCCACGCTGGACACCTATCTGGCGGCCATCGAGGCGGCCCCTCAGGTGTACCGCTTCCTGATGCACCCGGCGGAGGGCAGCACCGGACCCGGCGACCAGACCGAGCAGGGCTTCGACGTGGGCAGGCACTCCGCACCCCTGCTGCGCCGCATGGGCGAGGAGCTGGGCAAGGTCATCGAGGAACGCCTCGACATGGGTCCCGGCAGCGAGCGGCTGGCCCGGGTCTGGGGGCACGGCATCGTCGGCATGATGCACGCCGCCGGCGACTGGTGGCTCGGCGAACGCCCCTGCTCCCGTGCGGAGTTGGTGACGAGTCTGGCGGACCTGCTCTGGGGCCGGCTGTCCGCGGCCGGGGACAGGGTGGGCGGCCCGGGCTTCTGACCCCCAAGATCTCCGGCCCGGCGCCGCGGCGGGCGCGTTCAGCGGCTCCACGACGCCCGCGCGACCTGCCTCATCAGCTTCCGGTGGCGCCGGCCCGACAACCGGTCGGCGTAGATCCGCCCCTGGAGGTGGTCGCACTCGTGCTGGAGGCACCTGGCGAAGAAGCCCGTCCCGTGCACCGTGACCGGCTCCCCTGTCGCCGTGAAACCCTCGACGACCGCGTGGTCGTGGCGCTCGGTGCCCGCCTCCAGGCCGGGCAGCGACAGGCAGCCCTCCGGGCCGCGCACCACCACCCCGTCCGCCTCGACGAGCCGCGGGTTCACCACGTGACCGAGATGGCGCACGTCCTCGTCGTCCGGGCAGTCGTACACGAAGACGCGCAGCGGCTCACCGATCTGGTTGGCGGCCAGGCCGACGCCGTGCGCGGCGTACATCGTGGCGAACAAGTCCTCCACGAGCGCGGCGAGTTCCGGACCGAAGTCCGTCACCTCCTCGCACGGGGCGTGCAGGACGGGGTCGCCGAGGAGACTGAGGGGCCGTACGCGCCCGTGGACGCCCGGGATGGAGCCGTGTCGCATGACGCTCAGAGTAAGGTCCCTGTGTTCCCCGGCGGCGCGCGCCCACCGTCGGGGCCGCGTGGCCGGTGCCGCGATTCGGGAGTGTGAACGGATCTCGATAGGCTGAGGTCCACACCACGTGGCCGTCAGGCTTCCCAGGCTTCAGGCGCGGCGCGTACGGCAAGGAGGATCGAGAACTGATGGCAGGCAACTCGGACCCGCTCACGCCGCGGGCCAAGATCGCCGTGACCGCGGGCAAGGCGGTCGCGGCGGCGTCCCGCGCCGCCGGACGAGGCAGCGGTTCGGTGATCGGCGGCCGGGTCGCGCTGAAACTCGACCCCGACCTCCTCGCCCGGCTCGCCCAGCACCTGGACGTGACCCTCGTCTCGGCGACCAACGGCAAGACCACCACCACCCGGCTCATCGCAGAGGCGCTCAAGGCGGCCGGCCCGGTCGTGTCCAACGCGCTCGGCGCCAACATGCCCGCCGGCATCACCTCGGCGCTCGCCGGCGGCGCGGACGCCCGGTACGGCGTCCTCGAGGTCGACGAGAAGTACCTCGTCGGCGTCGCCCAGGCCACCGACCCGAAGTGCATCGCGCTGCTCAACCTCTCCCGCGACCAGCTCGACCGCGCCGCCGAGACCCGGATGCTCGCGGAGAACTGGCGTGAGGGCCTGGCCGGTTCGAAGGCCGTGATCGTCGCGAACGCCGACGACCCGCTGGTCGTGTGGGCCGCCTCCTCCTCCCCCAACGTGATCTGGGTCGCCGCCGGGCAGATGTGGAAGGACGACGCCTGGTCCTGCCCGTCCTGCGGCGGTGTGATGCAGCGTCCGGGCGACGACTGGTTCTGCGGCGAGTGCGGCTTCCGCCGGCCCACGCCGAGCTGGGCGCTGTCCGGCGACCACGTCCTCGACCCGCACGGCTCCGCCTGGCCCATCCACCTCCAGCTGCCGGGCCGCGCCAACAAGGCGAACGCCGCCTCCTCGGCCGCCGTCTGCGCCGTCTTCGGGGTGCCGCCGCAGGTCGCCCTGGAGCGGATGTACCAGGTGCAGGCGGTCGCCGGGCGCTACGACGTGGTCCAGTTCCAGGGGCGCGACCTGCGTCTGCTGCTCGCCAAGAACCCCGCGGGCTGGCTGGAGACCTTCTCCCTGATCGACCCGCCGCCGACCCCGGTGATCCTGTCGGTGAACGCGCGCGGTGCCGACGGCACCGACACCTCCTGGCTGTGGGACGTGGACTACACCCGGCTGACCGGTCACCCGATCTGCGTGATCGGCGACCGCAAGCTGGACCTCGCGGTGCGCCTGGAGGTCGCGAACCAGCAGTTCCAGGTGTGCGAGAACCTCGACCAGGCGGTGCAGCTGTGCCCGCCCGGCCGGATCGAGGTCATCGCGAACTACACCGCCTTCCAGGACCTGCGCCGCCGCGTCGGCAACTGACCGCGAGACTTCAGGGGATTTTCGTGAGCGACAACCAACTGCGGATCGTCTGGATCTACCCGGACCTGCTCAGCACGTACGGCGACCAGGGCAACGCCCTCGTCGTGGAGCGCCGGGCCCGGCAGCGCGGCCTCGACGTGGCCCGGCTCGACGTGCGCAGCGACCAGCCGATCCCGACCTCCGGCGACATCTATCTGATCGGCGGCGGCGAGGACCGTCCGCAGCGGCTCGCGGCCGAGCGGCTGCGCCGCGACGGGGGTTTGCACCGGGCGGTGGAGAACGGCGCGATCGTCTTCTCCGTCTGCGCCGGCTACCAGATCCTCGGCCACGAGTTCATCAACGACCTCGGCCAGCGCGAGCCGGGCCTCGGCCTGCTCGACGTGGTCTCCACCCGCGGCGAGGGAGCCCGGTGCGTCGGCGACGTCCTCGGCGACATCGACCCGCGCCTCGGCCTGCCCCCGCTGACCGGGTTCGAGAACCACCAGGGCGTCACCCACCTCGGCTCCACCGCCCGTCCGCTCGCCCAGGTGCGCTTCGGCAACGGCAACGGCACGGGCGACGGCACGGAGGGCGCGTACAACGACACGGTCTTCGGCACGTACATGCACGGGCCCGTGCTCGCCCGCAACCCGCAGATCGCGGACCTGCTGCTCAAGCTGGCCCTCGACGTGAACGCGCTGCCGCCGACCGACGACCGGTGGTACGAGGCGCTGCGCAACGAGCGCATCGCGGCGGCGCAGCAGCCCGCCTGACGCCCCAGCGGCAGCCCGTCTGATGATGCATCCGCACAGGTGAGCGGGTACGTCCAGTAGGCGGACGCACGGTTCGGCCCCGCCCCCCGGTACCGCTAGGGTGGCGGGGAATCGAACCGGACAGCGCGGTCCGGACCCGTGCCACGTTGAGAAGGTAACTGGGGCTATGCGCATTGGTGTCCTCACGTCCGGCGGTGACTGCCCCGGCCTGAATGCCGTCATCCGGTCCGTCGTGCACCGCGCCGTCGTCGACCACGGCGACGAGGTCATCGGCTTCCGGGACGGCTGGAAGGGCCTCCTGGAGTGCGACTACCTCAAGCTCGACCTCGACGCGGTCGGCGGCATCCTGGCCCGCGGCGGCACCATCCTCGGCTCCTCCCGGGTCCGTCCCGAACATCTGCGGGACGGCGTGGAGCGCGCCCGCGGCCACGTCGCGGAACTCGGACTCGACGCGATCATCCCGATCGGCGGCGAGGGCACGCTGAAGGCCGCCCGGCTGCTGTCCGACAACGGCCTGCCGATCGTGGGCGTGCCGAAGACCATCGACAACGACATCGCGGTCACCGACGTCACCTTCGGCTTCGACACGGCCGTCACCGTCGCCACCGAGGCCCTGGACCGGCTGAAGACCACCGCCGAGTCCCACCAGCGGGTGCTCATCGTGGAGGTCATGGGCCGTCACACCGGATGGATCGCCCTGCACTCGGGCATGGCGGCCGGCGCCCACGCCGTCGTCGTCCCGGAGCGGCCCTTCGACATCGACGAGCTGGCCGCCAAGGTCGGCGAGCGGTTCTCGGCGGGCAAGCGGTTCGCCATAGTGGTGGCCGCGGAGGGTGCCAAGCCGAAGGCGGGCACCATGGACTTCGACGAGGGCGGCAAGGACGTCTACGGCCACGAGCGCTTCGCCGGGATCGCCCGCCAGCTCTCGGACGAGCTGGAGCACCGGCTCGGCAAGGAGGCCCGGCCGGTGATCCTCGGACACGTCCAGCGGGGCGGGACGCCCACGGCGTACGACCGGGTGCTGGCGACCCGGTTCGGGTGGCACGCGGTGGAGGCCGTGCACCGCGGGGAGTTCGGGATGATGACCGCGCTGCGCGGGACGGACATCGCGATGGTGTCGCTGGCCGACGCCGTCGAGACGCTGAAGACGGTCCCGGACGCGCGCTACGACGAGGCGGAGTGCGTGCTCTGAGCGGTGCCGCCGAAAGCTGGGGCCCACCGGTCCGTCGCGGTCCGCGGGCCGGGGCTGGTTGACCGCACGGTTCCCCGCGCCCCTTCGGGGCGCTTCGCCGCCCCCGGTGAGGATGGTCGCCGGGGGCGGTTCTACGCTTGCCTTCGGACAGACAGCGTGCAAACGCGCTCAACCCCCACGAAACAGGAGCCGGCGGATGGATCACAGCGGGCACGGCATGACGACGGATCTGCCGCCGTTCACGCTGGGGCGTGGGCTCGGCTGGTCGCCGGACCTCTTCTTCCTGATCGCCTGCCTGCTGGGTCTGGCGCTGTACGGCTGGGGTGTCGTCCGTCTGGCGCGGCGCGGTGACAAGTGGCCGGTGGGACGGACCGTCGGCTTCGTCACCGGTGTGCTGAGCATCGCGCTGATGATGTGCACCAGGCTGAACGACTACGGCATGGTCATGTTCAGCGTGCACATGGTGCAGCACATGGTGATCAGCATGGTCTCGCCGATCCTGCTGCTGCTGGGCGCCCCGATCACCCTGGCGCTGCGGGCGCTGCCCACGGCGGGCCGGGGGCGCAAGGGGCCGCGCGAGCTGCTGCTGATGCTGCTGCACAGCCGCTACATGCGGATCGTCACCCACCCCGTGTTCACCATCCCGCTGTTCATCGCGAGCCTGTACGCGCTGTACTTCACCCCGATCTTCGACTTCCTGATGGGCTCCAAGGTCGGGCACGTCGGGATGATGGTGCACTTCCTCGCCGTCGGCCTGGTCTTCTTCTGGCCGATCATGGGCGTGGACCCGGGTCCCCACCGGCCCGGTTACCTGATGCGGATGCTGGAGCTGTTCGCGGGCATGCCGTTCCACGCGTTCTTCGGCATCGCGCTGATGATGGCGTCCTCCCCCATGGTCGAGACGTTCCGCAACCCGTCCGCGTCGCTGGGCATCGACGCGCTCTCCGACCAGAACGCGGCGGGCGGCATCGCCTGGGCGTTCAGCGAGGTCCCCTCGGTCCTGGTGCTGCTCGCCCTGGTGGCCCAGTGGTACGCGTCGGACCAGCGGCAGGCCCGGCGCACCGACCGGGCCGCCGATCGCGACGGCGACAAGGAGCTCGAGGCGTACAACGCCTACCTGGCCTCCCTCAACGCACGCGGCTGACCGGCACCTCCTACGGAGCCGGCCCCCTCCCCCCTTCCGCGGCGGCCTGGAAAAGGTGCGCATATCGCCGTACGCGCCGTGCGGCGGCGGAACCGGGGCACCATGGAGGGAACGGACCACGAGGAGGGTGTCGCGATGCCCGGTTCCACGGACAGTTCCACGAAGACGATGGGTGCGCTCACCATCGGAGGCCTGGTCGCGGTGACGGCCTACACGGTGGCGCTCGGCAGCAACGGCTGGCTGTGGTTCGGCTGGGTCGTCCTGGGCCTGATCACCATCGGGATGGTCGCCACGCGCAGCACCTGAGCCGCGCCGGCCGCCCTCATTCGCGGCCGAGCCGGCGGGCCGAGTGGACGCCCGGCTGGTACTTGGGCAGCCGGGCGGTGATCTTCATGCCGGCCCCGACGGCGGTCTCGATGACGAGGCCGTGGTCGTCCCCGTAGACCTGCCGGAGCCGGTCGTCGACGTTGGACAGGCCGATGCCGCCCGACGGGCTCACCTCGCGCGCGAGGATGCGGCGCAGCAGACCGGGGTCCATTCCGGCGCCGTCGTCCTCGATGACGACCAGGGCCTCGGCGCCCGCGTCCTGCGCGGTGATCTGGATGTGGCACGTGCCCGAGGACACGGCCTGGCCCTCCAGGCCGTGCTTGACGGCGTTCTCGACAAGCGGCTGGAGGCAGAGGAAGGGCAGGGCCACCGGCAGCACCTCGGGGGCCACCTGGAGGGTGACGGCGAGGCGGTCGCCGAAACGCGCCCGCACGAGCGCCAGGTAGTGGTCGATGGCGTGCAGCTCGTCGGCGAGGGTGGTGAAGTCGCCGTGCCGGCGGAACGAGTAGCGGGTGAAGTCGGCGAACTCGAGGAGCAGCTCGCGGGCGCGCTCGGGGTCTGTGCGCACGAAGGACGCGATCACCGCGAGCGAGTTGAAGATGAAGTGCGGCGAGATCTGGGCCCGCAGCGCCTTGATCTCGGCCTCGATGAGTCGGGTGCGGGACTGGTCGAGGTCGGCCAGCTCCAGCTGGACCGACACCCAGCGCGCCACCTCACCCGCCGCCCGGACCAGGACGGCGGACTCGCGGGGCGCGCAGGCGACGAGGGCGCCGTGCACCCGGTCGTCGACGGTGAGCGGCGCGACGACCGCCCAGCGCACCGCGCAGTCGGGGGTGTCGCAGGTGAGGGGGAAGGCCTCGCCCCGGCCGGTCTCCAGGGGGCCGGCCAGGCGCTCCATGATCTCGGCGCGGTGGTGGGCGCCCACGCCGTCCCAGACCAGGACCTCCTTGTGGTCCGCCAGGCACAGCGCGTCGGTGCCGAGCAGGGCGCGCAGCTTGCGGGCCGACTTGCGGGCGGTCTCCTCGGTGAGTCCGGCGCGCAGGGGCGGCGTCGCGAGGGAGGCGGTGTGCAGGGTCTGGAAGGTGGCGTGCTCGACCGGGGTGCCGAGTCCGTCGAGGTTCTGCGGCCGGGCCGTGCGCCGCCCCAGCCAGAAGCCCGCGGCCAGCAGCGGCAGCACGGCGACGACCAGGCCCGCCAGGAAGCCGCTCACGACGTCACCTCCCTGCGCAGCTCGTCCGCGCGCCGTTCCTCGGTGCGCAGTTCCTCGGTGCCCAGCTCCTCCGGCAGGTGGAAGCGGGCCAGGATCGCCGCGGTCCCGGCCGGCACCCGGCCCGGGGTGGCCAGGGAGACCAGGACCATGGTGAGGAAGCCCAGCGGCACCGACCACAGGGCGGGCCAGGCCAGCAGCGCGTGCAGGGCACCGCCGCCGCCCGGGAAGCCGCCCATGGTCGCGGCGACGGCGAGCAGCGCGGAGCCGCCGCCCACCAGCATCCCGGCCGCCGCGCCGGGCGGGGTCAGCCGCCGCCACCAGATGCCGAGGACCAGCAGCGGGCAGAACGAGGAGGCGGACACCGCGAAGGCGAGGCCGACGGCGTCGGCGACCGGGAGCCCGCCGACCAGGGCGCTCGCCGCCAGCGGGACGGCCATCGCGAGGACCGTGCCGAGCCGGAAGTGCGGTACGCCCCGGGACGGGAGCACGTCCTGGGTGAGGACGCCCGCGACGGCCATGGTGAGCCCGGACGCCGTGGAGAGGAACGCGGCGAACGCGCCGCCCGCGACCAGGGCGCCGAGCAGGTCGCCGCCCACTCCCCCGATCACCCGGTCCGGCAGCAGCAGGACGGCGGCGTCGGCGTCGCCGGTGAGGGTCAGCTCGGGGGCGTAGAGGCGGCCGAGGGCGCCGTAGACGGGCGGCAGCAGGTAGAAGGCGCCGATCAGGCCGAGGACGGCGACGGTGGTGCGGCGGGCGGCGACGCCGTGCGGGCTGGTGTAGAAGCGGACCACGACGTGCGGCAGGCCCATGGTGCCCAGGAAGGTGGCGAGGATCAGCCCGTACGTCGCGTACAGCGGGCGCTCCGTGCGGCTCTCGGCCCGTGACGGGGACAGGGCGTCGTCGGCGCCGCGTCCGGCGGCGGGGACCGGGGTGCCCTCGGCGAAGGTGAGGCGGGTGCCGGCCCCGACGCGGTGGGTGCCGGCGGGGAGCTCGACCGGGACGCCGTCGAGGGCGCGGCCGTCCACGGTGCCGTCGACGGTGACGGCGAGCGGCCGGTCGAGGTCGAGGGTGAGGGTGTCGCCGACCCGCACGGACCGCTGCTCGCGGAAGGCGGCCGGTTCCTCGAAGGCCCGGCCGGGCGCGCCGTCGCCCTGCCAGGCCAGGACCAGGAAGAGCGCGGGGACGAGCAGGGCGGTGAGCTTCAGCCAGTACTGGAAGGCCTGCACGAAGGTGATGCTGCGCATGCCGCCGGCGGCGACGATGGCGATGACGACGACCGCGACGACGACTCCGCCGAGCCAGTCGGGCGCGCCGGTCAGCACGGTCAGTGTCAGTCCGGCGCCCTGGAGCTGGGGCAGCAGGTACAGCCAGCCGACGCCGACGACGAAGGCGCCCGCCAGCCGTCGTACCGCCTGGGAGGCGAGCCGGGCCTCGGCGAAGTCGGGCAGGGTGTAGGCGCCGGAGCGGCGCAGCGGGGCGGCCACGAACAGCAGCAGGACCAGGTACCCGGCGGTGTAGCCGACCGGGTACCAGAGCATGTCGGAGCCCTGGACGAGGACCAGGCCGGCGATGCCGAGGAAGGACGCGGCGGAGAGGTACTCGCCGCTGATGGCGGCGGCGTTCAGGCGGGGGCCGACGGTGCGGGAGGCGACGTAGAAGTCGGAGGTGGTGCGGGAGATGCGCAGGCCGAACGCGCCGACCAGGACGGTGGCGACGGCGACGAGGGCGACGGCGGGTATCGCGTAGTTCGGGTTCATCGGTGGGTCATCGGTCCTCGACGAGGCGGACGAAGTCGCGCTCGTTGCGCTCGGCGCGGCGGACGTACCAGCGGGCGAGGAGGACGAGCGGGGCGTACAGCCCGAAGCCGAGGACGGCCCATTCGAGGCGGCGGGCGGCGGGCATCACCGCGAACAGCAGCGGCAGCGGGCCGACGAGCAGACCGAGCACGGCGAACGCGGTGAGGCCGGCCCGCAGCTGGCTGCGCATGAGGGAGCGGACGTAGGTGTGGCCGAGGGTGGTCTGCTCGTCGATCTCGGTGCGCGGGCGGTAGTAGCCGGAGGCCCGGAGGGTGCGCCGGGGCGGGCCGGTGACGGTGACGCGGCGCTCGGCGGGGTCCTGGGGCACGTCTCACGGCCTCCGCATGAGCAGGTCCCGCAGTTCGCGGGCGTGCCGCCGGCTGACCTGGAGTTCCTCGGCACCGACCAGGACGCTCACGGTTCCGGCGTCCAGGCGGAGCTCGCCGATGTGGCGCAGGGCGACCAGGTGGCGGCGGTGGATGCGGACGAAGCCGCGGGCGCGCCAGCGCTCCTCCAGGGTGGACAGGGGGATGCGGACGAGGTGGCTGCCCTTGTCGGTGTGCAGGCGGGCGTAGTCGCCCTGGGCCTCCACGTGGGTGATGTCGTCGACGGCCACGAACCGGGTGACGCCGCCGAGCTCGACGGGGATGTGGCCGGGGTCCGGCTCGTGCACGGGTATGCGGGGGGCGGCGGTGGCGTTGGCGCGCTGCTCGACGACGCGGCGGACCGCCTCGGCCAGCCGTTCCGTGCGGACGGGTTTGAGGACGTAGTCGACGGCCTTGAGGTCGAAGGCCTGCACGGCGAAGTCCTCGTGCGCGGTGACGAACACGACCAGCGGCGGCCGGGCGAAGCCGGTCAGCAGCCGGGCGAGGTCCAGTCCGTCGAGGCCGGGCATCTGGATGTCGAGGAAGACGACGTCGACGGCCTCGGGACCGTGCGGGCCGGACTCCAGGGCCCGGTTGATGCGGCGCAGCGCCTCGGTGGCGTCGCCGGCGCCCTCCACGCTGCCGATCCGCGGATCGGCGTTGAGCAGGTAGAGCAGTTCCTCCAGCGAGGGGCGTTCGTCGTCGACGGCGAGGGCGCGCAGCATGAAGGTGGAGTGTAGGTGTTATCCGGACGCCTGGACATGGCTGGCTACAGTGCGGGCATGAACAGCAGGCCCTCGCCCTTCGACGAGCTCGACCGGAAGATCGTCACCGCCCTGATGGCGAACGCCAGGACGTCCTTCGCGGAGATCGGCGCGGGGGTCGGGCTGTCCGCGACGGCGGTCAAGCGCCGGGTGGACCGGCTGCGTGAGACCGGTGTGATCACGGGGTTCACTGCGACGGTGCGGCCGTCCGCGCTGGGCTGGCGCACCGAGGCGTACGTGGAGGTGTACTGCGAGGGGGCGGCCCCGCCGAGGCGGCTGGCGGAGGTCGTGCGGGGCTATCCGGAGATCACGGCGGCGATGACGGTGACCGGCGGGGCGGACGCGCTGCTGCACGTGCGGGCGCGGGACGTGGAGCACTTCGAGGAGGTGCTGGAGCGGATCCGGGCGGAGCCGTTCATCCGCAAGACGATCAGCGTGATGGTGCTGTCGCACCTGCTGCCGGACAGTCCGGAGGCCGGGGCCAACCATCCCGCGCCGCAGGGCGCAGCAGACGTGCGCTGACCGGCCCGAGGACGCAGCGTTCGTGCGCGGACACGCAGCTCTCGTCGCTTGTCGCCCGTCGGCATCGCTTCCTACCGTGGAGTCATCCCGCAGTCACCATCAGTTAGGAAGCGGAGGAACCCCTCTGTGTCCGACTCCCGTGTGCCGCGCCGGCGGCGCTTCCTCGTCTGCGAACCCAGACACTTCGCCGTGCAGTACGCGATCAACCCGTGGATGTGCTCCGGGGAGCCCGTCCACGTGGGCCGTGCGCTGACCCAGTGGCGTGCGCTGGTCGACTCCTACCGGCGCCACGGGCACACCGTGGACACCGTGGCACCGGTCCCCGGGCTGCCCGACATGGTGTTCGCGGCGAACGCCGCCCTCGTGGTGGGGGGCCGGGTCTTCGGCTCGCTGTTCCACGCGCCGGAACGCCGCCCCGAGTCCGTGCCCTACGAGACGTGGTTCAAGGGCGCCGGCTTCGACGTCCACCTCCCCGAGGCGGTCTGCGAGGGCGAGGGCGACCTCGTGCCGGTGGGCCGCTGGATCCTGGCCGGCACCGGCTTCCGCACCACCCCCGAGGCCCACCGCGAGGTGCAGGAGTACTTCGGGCGGCCGGTGGTGTCGCTGACGCTGGTGGACCCGTACTTCTACCATCTGGACACGGCCCTGTTCGTCCTCGACGACGGCCACGAGGGAGGTGACGGGAACATCGTCTACTACCCCGGGGCGTTCTCGCCCGGCAGCCGTGAGGTGCTGGAGCGGCTCTATCCGGACGCGGTCCTCGCCACCCGTGCGGACGCCATGGCGTTCGGGCTCAACTCCGTGTCCGACGGGCGGCACGTGTTCGTCTCGCCGGGGGCGCGGGAACTCGCCGAGCGGCTGGCGGACCTCGGTTACGTCCCCGTCCCCGTAGACCTGTCCGAGTTCCACAAGGCCGGTGGCGGCATCAAGTGCTGCACCCAGGAGATCCGGGAGACCCGTTCATGACCGCACCCGCCCGTACCCGCGGCTCGGAGGAGCTCATCCGCGCGGAGGAGCCCGTCCTCGCCCACAACTACCACCCGCTGCCCGTGGTCGTGGCCCGCGCCGAGGGTGCCTGGGTGGAGGACGTGGAGGGCCGCCGCTACCTGGACATGCTGGCCGGCTACTCGGCGCTCAACTTCGGTCACCGCCACCCGGCGCTGATCGAGGCCGCGCACCGCCAGCTCGACCGGCTGACGCTGACCTCGCGCGCCTTCCACAACGACCGGCTCGCCGGGTTCGCCGAGAGGCTGGCCGCCCTGACCGGCACGGACATGGTGCTGCCGATGAACACCGGCGCGGAGGCGGTGGAGAGCGGCATCAAGGTGGCCCGCAAGTGGGCGTACGACGTGAAGGGCGTCCCGGCCGACCGGGCGACGATCGTGGTCGCGGCGGACAACTTCCACGGCCGTACGACGACGATCGTCAGCTTCTCGACGGACGAGACGGCACGCTCGGGCTTCGGTCCCTTCACGCCCGGCTTCCGGATCGTGCCGTACAACGACCTGGCGGCCCTGGAGGCGGCGGTCGACGGGACGACGGCGGCCGTGCTGATCGAGCCGATCCAGGGCGAGGCCGGCGTCAACATCCCGGACGACGGCTATCTGGCGGGGGTGCGGGAGCTGACCCGGCGGGCGGGCTGCCTGTTCGTCGCGGACGAGATCCAGTCCGGCCTGGGCCGTACCGGGCACACCCTCGCCGTCGAGCACGAGTCGGTCGTCCCGGACGTGGTGCTGCTGGGCAAGGCGCTGGGCGGCGGCATCGTGCCGGTGTCGGCGGTGGTCGGCCGCCGGGAGGTGCTCGGTGTGCTGCACCCGGGCGAGCACGGTTCGACCTTCGGCGGCAACCCGCTGGCCGCCGCGGTCGGCACGGCGGTGGTGGAGCTGCTGGAGACCGGCGAGTTCCAGCGCCGGGCGGCCGAGCTGGGCACGGTGCTGCGCTCGGGGCTGGAGGCGCTGGTCGGCAGGGGCGTCGTCGGTTTCCGGGCGCGGGGACTGTGGGCGGGCGTCGACGTGGACCCGGCGCTCGGCACCGGCCGCGAGATCAGTGAGCGGCTGATGCGCGAGGGCGTCCTGGTCAAGGACACCCACGGCTCCACGATCCGCCTGGCGCCGCCGCTGACCGTCACCGCCGAGGAGCTGCGCGGCGCGCTCGGGACGCTGGAGAAGGTCCTGACCTCCTGAGGACGTCCGTCAGGGAGCGGCCCGGCCCCGGTCGAGCCGCTCCACCCGTTGCACGTTCTCCAGGTCCTCGGTGTCGGCGCTCGCCGCGGCCGCGAACCAGGCGTCGAGGATCTCCTTCAGCAGCGGCGCGGAGGTGAGCCGCAGGCTGAGGGCGAGCACGTTGGCGTCGTTCCAGCGGCGTGCCCCGTCCGCCGTGTACGCGTCGGTGCACAGGGCCGCCCGTACGCCGGGGACCTTGTTCGCCGCGATCGAGGCGCCCGTGCCGGTCCAGCAGCACACCACCGCCTGGTCGGCCGTGCCGGCGGCGACGTCGCGCGCGGCACGCTTCGAGCACACCGCCCACCGCGGGTCCTCCCCGGGGCGCAGCGCGCCGTACGTGAGCACCTCGTGACCGCGTCCGCGCAGCTCCTCGACCAGGAGGCCGGCCACGGGTTCGTCCATGTCGGAGGAGACGGAGATCCGCATGGTGCGAAGGGTAGTCGTCGCGGCCGCTCACCTCATCGGCGCAACCGCATGACCGAAGTCACGACCATACCCAGCATGATCGGGGGAACGGTACGACCCGAGAAACGTACGACCGAGCAGCGCTCCCCCGGAGTGGCTGCGCGTGGAAAGGGAGGCCGCCACGTCCCCCAACGAGAACGGCCAGGAACCCGACGTCGCGGCGATCCGCCGGCATCCGGCGCTGTTCCGGGCCATCAGACGCAGGCAGAACCCGCGGCTGCGCCGGTCGGACATCACCGTCACGGACGAGGCCGCGGTCAAGAGAGCCGTGAAGGCGGCCTCGCTGGGCAACGCCATGGAGTGGTTCGACTTCGGCATCTACGCCTATCTGGCGGGCACCATCGGCCGGGTGTTCTTCCCGTCCGGGAGCGACACCGCACAGCTGCTGTCCTCGTTCGCCACCTTCGCGGTGGCGTTCCTGGTGCGCCCGCTCGGCGGCATGGTCTTCGGCCCGATGGGTGACAAGATCGGCCGCAAGAAGGTGCTCGCGCTGACGATGATCCTCATGGCGATCGGCACCGCCGCCATCGGGCTCATCCCCAGCTACGACGCGATCGGCTTCTGGTCGCCGCTCCTGCTGATCCTGTTCCGCCTGCTCCAGGGCTTCTCGACCGGCGGCGAGTACGGCGGCGCGTCCACCTTCATCGCCGAGTACGCGCCCGACAAGCGGCGCGGTTTCTTCGGCAGCTTCCTGGAGCTGGGCACGCTCGCCGGGTACACCGGCGCCGCCGGTCTCGTCACCGCCCTCACCGCCTGGCTCGGCAGCGACGCCATGGACGCCTGGGCCTGGCGCATCCCGTTCCTGCTGGCCGCCCCGCTCGGCATCGTCGGCATCTACCTGCGGATGAGGCTGGACGACACGCCCGCCTTCCTCAAGCTGGAGGACTCCAACGTCCACATCTCCGAGGCGGCGAACGCGGTGGAGACCACCGCCCGGGGCGACCTCGCCAGGATCTTCCGTACGCACTGGCGTCCGCTGGTGCTGTGCATCGCCCTGGTCGGCGCGTACAACATCACCGACTACATGCTGCTGTCGTACATGCCGACGTACCTGTCGGACGAGCTGGACTACAGCGAGAGCCACGGTCTGCTGATCCTGGTGGCCACGATGGTGGTGCTGATGCTGATCATCAACCAGGTGGGCCGGCTCTCCGACCGCTTCGGCCGCAAGCCCGTGCTCATGGCGGGCATGACGGGGTTCTTCGTGCTGTCCGTCCCGTCCTTCGTGCTGGTGCGCGACGGCAGTCTGCTCGCCGTCTCGGGCGGCATGCTGCTGCTCGGCCTGTCCCTGGTCTGTCTGCTCGGCACGATGTCGGCGGCGCTCCCGGCGATGTTCCCCACCGATGTCCGCTACGGTTCCCTGTCGGTCGGCTACAACCTGTCGACGTCCCTGTTCGGCGGCACGACGCCGCTGGTCATCACCGCTCTGATCAGCGTGACCGGGTCCGACATGATGCCCGCCTACTACGCGATGGCCGCGGCGCTGGTCGGTGTGGTGGCGGTGGCCTGCATGAAGGAGACGGCGCAGCAGCCGCTCGCCGGTTCGCCGCCCTCGGTGCAGACCGAGGAGGAAGCGGCGGAGATGGTGGAGGCGCAGGCGCCGACGCCGAAGTTCTGAGCGACCCGGCGGCCCCGGCGGGGCCACGGGTACGGTGACGGGGCGCCACCCTCGGGGGTGGCGCCCCGTCACCGTGTCTCCGGGCCGGTCAGCCGGCCGGTGTCAGCGCGACCTCGGCGCTGCCCGACAGGGGCGGCAGGCCCTCCGGGGGAGAGTCCGTGTAGGTGGCGTTGAACACCGCCTTCAGGTTGTCCGCTCCGGCGTGACCGCCGTCCACGAACGTGGTGAACGATCCGGAGCAGCCGGTGCTCGAGGACAGCGGGTGGCCGTGCGTGTCGTGGCCGAGGATGAACGAGACGCTGACCCGCGAGCAGTCCACCGGCTGGTCGTCGGTGACGGTGACCTCCCAGGTGACCGTGTCACCCCAGTGGAACGCCGTGCCGCCGTGCGGCGCGGGGTCGGTGGTGAGGGAGACGACCGGCGCCTTGTTGCCGACGACGACCGGGACCGAGGCGGCGGCCGAGCGGCCGGTGCTGTCGGTGACCTTCAGCGTGGCGTCGAAGACGGCGTTCTCGGTGAAGGTGTGCGTCGGGTTCGCCTCCCTGGAGTCCACGACGCCGTCGGCGTCGAAGTCCCAGGCGTAGCTGAGGGCGTCACCGTCGGCGTCCTTGGTGCCGGCGCTGGAGAACCGGACCGTCAGCGGGCTGGTGCCGTTGGCCACGTCCGCGGCGGCCTTGGGCTCCGGGGTGCGGTTGCCCCGCGTGAAGTCGATGCGGGAGAGCTGGGCCTCGGGCAGCTCCGCGAAGTACCCGGTGCCGTACTCCAGGACGTACAGCGCGCCGTCCGGGCCGAACTCGGCGTCGATCGGGCCGTCCGTCGTGATCGACGGAAGCGCGTTCTCGATCCTGGTGACCTCGTTCTTCCTGCCGAGGGTGAGGGCGAGCATCTGGTCGCGGGTCCACTCGTAGAAGAGCGGCTTGCCGTCGAAGTACGCGGGCCAGCGGTTCTCGGCCTTGTTCCGCTTGTCGTAGCGGTACACCGGGCCGCCCATGGGGGCGATGCCGCCCGTGCCGAGCTCCGGGAAGTCCTCGGAGGCGCCGTAGCCGTAGACGATCTCCGCGTCGGTGACCGGCGGCAGTTCGGTGCGGCCGGTGTTGTGGCGGGAGTCGTTGACCGGCTTGGCGCAGTCGAAGGCGCCGCTCGACTTCTTTGTGGCGAAGTCGTAGTCCTGGTACGGCATGTCCTGGGTCACGCAGAACGGCCAGCCGTAGTTGGCGGGGCGGTCGATGACCGTCCAGCGGCCGTGGCCGGCGGGGCCGCGGTCGGGGTTGGCCGTGTTGGCGTCGGGCGAGTAGTCGCCGACGTAGACCTCGCCGGTCCTGTCGTCCACCGCGAACCGGAACGGGTTGCGCAGGCCCATGGCGTAGATCTCGGGGCGGGTCTTGGGCGTGCCGGGCCTGAAGAGGTTGCCGCCCGGGACCGTGTACCCGCCGTTCTTCTTGACCTTGATGCGCAGGACCTTGCCGCGCAGGTCGTTGGTGTTGCCCGCGGTGCGCCGCGCGTCGTAGACCGGGTTGCGGTCGGGGCGGTCGTCGAGCGGGGCGTAGCCGTCCGAGGCGAACGGGTTGGAGTCGTCGCCGGTCGACAGGAACAGGTTGCCCTTGCCGTCGAAGTCGATCTTGCCGCCGACGTGGCAGCAGATGCCGCGGTCGGCAGGCACGTCGAGGATCTTCTGCTCGGTGGCGAAGTCGAGCTTGTTGCCCTCGAGCTTGAACCGGGACAGCCGCGTGACGCCCTTGTACTTGGCGAAGTCGGCGGCCGTGCCGTACTCCGGCGCGTCGCCCTCGTTGACGCCCGGTGTGGCCGGGTCGTCCATGGGGGTGTCCAGGCGGGGCGAGTAGTACAGGTAGACCCACTTGTTCTTGGCGAAGTCGGGGTCGATCGCGATGCCCTGCACGCCCTCCTCGTCGTGCTGGTAGAGCCCGGCGGGGCTCTTCTTCATGTCGGCGGCGAGGAAGTTGACGCCGCTCTCGGGGTCGTTGATCCGCACCTCGCCCGTGCGCGCGGTGTGCAGCACCCGCCGGTCGGGCAGGACGGCGAGGGCCATGGGCTCGCCCGGACGGTCGTTGAGGGTGACCTTCTGGAAGGCCGACGCCGCCGGCGGCGCCGGGTCCGACGGGGCGGCTTGCACCGTGGGGACGGTCAGGAGCCCGGCGGTCCCGGCCAGCACCGCTGCCCCCATCAGGGTGACGATCCGTCTGTTGCGCACTCGGAACTCCTTTGAGGTGTACGGGTGAAGACCCGTGCGGAGTGAGTCGGTTGGACGCTAGGGCTCCTACTTTCGACTCGTCAAGGACAAAGACTGAACTTTCTCGGGGAAAGACTGCACGGGTTCCGGCGGATCAACGAGGAGAGGGGCCTGTACTGTCGCCGGGCGCGCCGACGTCCTGCCCGGTCGGCCGTCTCCCCGGGTTTTCGGGGGATGCCTCTTGGTGATGGGCAGTCAGGTGACCCAGCATGGGGTCAGCGTCGATCCGGGTGAGAGGGCGAACCATGTTCTACTACGTGCTCAAGTACGTACTGCTCGGCCCGCTGCTGAGGCTGCTCTTCCGCCCCCGGATCGAGGGGCTGGACCATGTGCCGGACTCGGGCGCGGCCATCGTCGCCGGCAACCACCTGTCGTTCTCCGACCATTTCCTGATGCCCGCCGTGCTCCGGCGCCGCATCACCTTCCTGGCCAAGGCCGAGTACTTCACCGGCCCCGGCGTCAAGGGCCGGCTGACCGCGTTCTTCTTCCGCAGCGCGGGGCAGATCCCGGTGGACCGCTCCGGCAAGGAGGCGGGCCAGGCCGCGATCCGCGAGGGGCTCGGCGTGCTGTCCAGGGGTGAGCTGCTGGGCATCTACCCGGAGGGCACCCGCTCGCACGACGGCCGGCTCTACAAGGGCAAGGTCGGTGTCGCGGTGATGGCGCTCAGGGCCGGGGTGCCGGTCGTGCCGTGCGCGATGATCGGCACCTTCGAGGCGCAGCCGCCCGGCCGGAAGATCCCGAGGCTGCACCCCGTGGTGATCCGTTTCGGCGAGCCGCTGGACTTCTCCCGCTATGCGGGCCTGGAGCGGGAGAAGGCCGTGCTGCGCGCGGTGACCGACGAGATCATGCACGCCATCCTGTCGCTGTCCGAGCAGGAGTACGTCGACCGCTACGCGGCCGACGTCAAGGCCGAGGAGGCGGAGAGGGCGGCGAAGGCCCGGCGGTTCCCCCGGCGTCCGCACCGCTAGGCGCTCGCCGTCTGCCCTGGGCAGAGGGACATGGCCCGGCGGACGGGCGGGCGCCTACGGTCCTCGTATGACACGAGCTGTGGTGATCGGAGCGACGGGCCAGATCGGCCGGGTGGCCGTGGGGGCGCTGGCCCGCGACGGCTGGGAGGTGACGGCCGTCTCGCGCGGCGGCGGCCGGGACGCGGACTGGCCCGGGGACGTACGGGCCGTGCGGGCCGACCGGGAGGACAACGCGGCGCTGTCCGCGGCCGTCGGTGACGGCTGTGACGTCCTGGTGGACATGGTGGCCTTCGGGGCCGGGCACGCCCGGCAGCTGGTCTCGCTCGCCGGGCGCGTCGGCTCGGCGGTGGTGATCTCCAGCGTGTCGGTCTACGAGGACGCGAAGGGCCGCAACTTCGACACGCAGGCGGAGCCCGGCGGCTTCCCGGAGTACCCGGTCCCGGTCACCGAGGAGCAGCGCACGGTCCGGCCGGGCGACACCTCGTACTCCACCCGCAAGGCGGCACTGGAGCGTGAACTCCTCGCCGCCGGTGACCTGTTGCCGGCCACGCTGCTGCGGGCGGGCGCGATCCACGGACCGCACTGCCGGACCCCGCGCGAGCTGTACTTCGTCAAACGCAACCTCGACGGCAGGCGCCGGCGCGTGCTCGCGTACGGCGGCACGAGCCGTTTCCATCCGGCGAGCGTGCACAACGTCGCCGAGCTGGTCCGGCTGGCCGCCGCGCGGCCGGGCACGCGTGTGCTCAACGCCGTGGATCCGGACGCGCCCACGGTGGCGGAGATCGCGGCGGCGATCGACACGGTGATGGGTGTGCGGACCGACGACGTCCTGGTGGACGGTCCGCCGCCCGTGGAGGGTCTGGGCGACACGCCGTGGTCCGTGCCCGCGCCGGTCGTGTGCGGCATGACGGCGGCGGAGCGGCAGTTGGGCTACCGGCCGGTGGTCCGCTACGCCGAGACCCTCCCGGACACGGTCGCCTGGCTCGAGGAGCGGCTCGCCGGGCGGGACTGGCGGGATGCCTTCCCGAAGATGGCCCGGAACTACGGTGAGCTCTTCGACTACGCGGCCGAGGACGCCTGGCTGGCGGCGCGGCAGCGCTGACGACGCCCCCGGGAACGGGAAGGGGGCGGCCGGTCGGAACCGGCCGCCCCCTGTGTTCCTTCCGCGCCGGTTACGCCTTGGGCGTGGCGTGCGGGGCGCAGGTCACGTCCCGGCCGTCGAGCTTGCCGGTGAGCAGGTAGGCGTCCACCCGGTCGTTGATGCAGGAGTTGACCAGGCCGGTGACGCCGTGGGAGCCGGCGTCCCGCTCGGTGATCAGGCGGGAGCCCTTGAACCGCTGGTGCAGTTCGACGGCGCCCTCGTACGGGGTGGCCGCGTCACGCTCGGACTGGACGATCAGCACGGGCGGAAGGCCCTTGCCGGTCTTCACGTTCAGCGGGGTCTGCTGCTTGACCGGCCAGGTGGCGCACGGCAGGTTCATCCACGCGTTGGCCCAGGTCATGAACGGGTGGTCGCGGTGCAGCCGGGTGTTGTCCCGGTCCCAGGTGCGCCAGTTGGTGGGCCACTTGGCGTCCGTGCACTCCACCGCCGTGTAGACGGCGTTGCCGTTCTCCGAGGACGCGTTGCCCACGGTGTCGGACAGGTCCGGGGCGGCGGCGTCGACGAGGGCCTGGGTGTCGCCGGCGACGTACTTGCTGAAGATCGCCGCCGTGGGGGCCCACGCGGAGTCGTAGTACGGGGCGCTCTGGAAGAAGGAGATCAGCTCGGCCGGGCCGACGACGCCACCGAGGGGAGCCTTCTCGGCGGTGGCACGCACCTTGAGCCACTGCTCCTGGACCTCGGCGCGGGTGTCCCCGAGGTGGTAGGTCGCGTCGTTCTTGGCGACCCAGTCCTGCCAGTCCTTCCAGCGGCCCTCGAAGGCGACGTCCTGGTCCAGGTTGGCCTGGTACCAGATCTTGTCGCGGGAGGGGTTGACGACGCTGTCGACGACCATCCGGCGCACGTGGCCCGGGAAGAGGGTGCCGTAGACCGCACCGAGGTAGGTGCCGTAGGAGACGCCCAGGTAGTTGAGCTTCTTCTCGCCGAGCGCGGCGCGGATGACGTCCAGGTCGCGCGCGGTGTTCGGAGTGGTCATGTGCGGCAGCATGTCGCCGCTGCGCTCGAAGCAGCCCTCGGCGTACTCGGCGGCGAGCTTGCGCTGGACGCGCTTGTCGGCCTCGGAGCGCGGCACCGGGTCCAGCTTGGGCGCCTTGACGAACTCCTGCGGGTCGACGCAGGAGATGGGTGCGGACCTGCCGACGCCGCGCGGGTCGAAGCCGACGAAGTCGTAGGCCTTGGCGGTGTTGGCCCACACCGCGTTCTTGCTGGTGACGCGGGCCGGGAAGCGCAGGCCGGAGCCGCCGGGGCCGCCCGGGTTGTAGATGAGCGCGCCCTGACGCTCGGACGCGGTGCCGGTGTTGCCGATGCGGTCGACGGCGAGCTTGATCTGCTTGCCGTACGGCTTGGCGTAGTCGACCGGCACGGTGACGTAACCGCACTGGATCGGCTTCGGCAGGTTCCAGTCGGCGGGGCAGTCCTGCCAGTCGATGCCGGCCTGCGCGGCGCGGGCCGCGGCGACGGCGGCACCGCGGGCTTCGCGGTCCCCGCCCTGCTCGTGCCCCCGGCCGGTGGCCGGACTGGCGCTGGCCACCGGTGCCGTGACGGCGCCGGCTATCAGCGTGGCGGTGACGAGTGCTCCGGCCGAGCCGATCGCCGCGGCTCTCCGGTGCAGCCTGCTCTTCCTCAAGTGGCCCTCCCCGTACATGATGTCGACAAGTACGGGGATCCTCGCGGCTGTGCGTTCCCTGAGAACAGGGGTGACGCCACTTCTTTGCCAATCCGATAAACGGAGAAGTGTGTCCGAGGGCCGGTGCCGGCTCAGTCCAGCGAGGCCAGCGCCTCGTCCAGCAGCCGCCGCAGCCGCAGCGCGTCCGGTGCCACGGCGGTCACCAGCACCGCCGGTCCGGCGAGCGGCATGACGGCCGCGCCCTCTCCGGCCGGGCGGGCGGCCGGTGGCTCGGTCGCGAACGAGGGCCGGACGACGACGACCTGACCCACGGCCCGGTGACCCGCCAGTCCCGCGGGTCCGTCCCAGCCGCCCGGGGCACCCGGACCGCAGGACAGCTCCTGGTCGAGGACCGGACGGCCCGCGATCCGTACGGCAAGACGGCTGGTGAGCCGCCCCGGTTCCTCACCGGACCGCCCGAGCACCTGTTCCTCGCGCAGCACGAGCCGGGCCGTGGGCGCGACGTCGGCGCACGTGGTCACACGCAGGTCGCTGCCGTTCGCCGAGATCAACTGCTCGGGCAGCCAGTGCAGTTCCGCATCGTCGGCGACGGTGAGCCGGACGTCGTAGCGGGCCTCCGCCTTGTCCTGGCCCGGCAGCGCGAGGGTGGCGGCCGCGGAGCCGACCCGCAGCCGGGCGCCCCGCACCGCCTCGGCCGACACCGTGAAGAGGTCACCGCCGAGCGGCCCGCTCATCGCGCCGACCAGCAGCACCCGGGCCTCGGACCCGCTCCCCCGGGTGCGGCGCACCGCGAGCGGGCCCTCGCCCTCCAGTACGGGCAGACTGGTGCCGCCGCGTCCGTCGCCGCGGGCGAGGATCCGGGCCCTGGCCCGGACGCCGCCCGGCGCCGTCATGCCGCCCACGCGGCGAGCCGAGCGCGCACCCAGTCGGCGACCTCCCGCACGCCTGCCTCGCTCCTGAGCGACTGCAGGACGACGGGCAGTTCGCCGCGCTGCGCCTTGGCGTCGGCGGCCATCCGGGCGAGGTCGGAGCCGACGTACGGGGCGAGGTCGGTCTTGTTGACGACCAGCAGGTCGGCGGTGGTGACACCGGGGCCGCCCTTGCGGGGGATGTCGTCGCCGCCCGCCACGTCGATCACGAAGATCTGGGCGTCGACGAGTCCCCGGGAGAAGGTGGCGGTGAGGTTGTCGCCGCCGGACTCCACGAGCACCAGGTCGAGGGGGCCGGCCTCGTCCTCCAGGTCCTCGACGGCCTCGAGGTTGGCGGAGATGTCGTCCCGGATCGCGGTGTGCGGGCAGGCCCCGGTCTCGACGGCGGTGATCCGCTCCGGCGGCAGCACCGCCTCGCGGAGCAGGAACTCGGCGTCCTCGCGGGTGTAGATGTCGTTGGTGACGACGGCGAGGGACAGTTCCGCGCGCAGGGCGCGGCAGAGCGCGGCGACGGTCGCGGTCTTGCCGGACCCGACGGGCCCGCCGAGGCCGACGCGCAGGGCGCGGCGGCTACCGTCGGGCCGGCGGGCGTCGGCGGACACGGCGGCGGGAGCGTCGTGGTGATGGTCGAGGTGCAAGGTGACTCCTGAGGACTGGGATCGGCGCGCACGGCCCGCCCGGCGGGCGGAAACGGGGCCGTACGGGCCGCGACGGGGCTCCGGGGGTCGAAGCCCCGGGACCGGGGAGGGAAGGTGCGGCGGGGGCGCACCCTCCTACGAGGCGAACAACCGCACCGGCCAGGCGGCATGCGCCTCCGCCCCGATCTCGAGCAGCGGTGCGGACCGTGACGGCAGCGCGTCCACCCCCTCGCGCGCCGCCAGGTGCGCCGCCTCGACGGCGTCCTCGGCCACCCGGTCCACCTCGGGCGCCAGCCGGGCCAGGACGGCGGTGGCGTCGAACGGGTCGAGGCCGAGCAGCCGCACGACCGCGCCGGCCGGTCCGCTCACCCCCTCGTAGGCGGAGCAGTAGGCCGCGTCCGAGGCACCGAGCCCGGCCGCGCGGGCCGCGAGCCCGAGGACGACGGGCTGGTGGGCGCCCTTGGGGAAGCGCCCGGCCAGCGCGTCGAGTCCGGGGTCCGGCCAGGCGGCGCGGGCGGCCCGCATCAGCTGCCGGCCGAGTCGGCGCGCCACCGCCCGCAGGGCGGGGGACGGCGTGCGGGCGTCCGCGGCCCGGTCGAGTTCCCCGGGATCGACACCGAGGGCCGCGGCTGCCGCGAGGGAGGCCGCCACGGCTCCGCTCGTGTGCAGCCGCCCCCGGCAGAACTCCTCCAGGCCGGTGGCGTCGGTGATGCGTCCGGCCCTGACGGCGGCCTCCGCCCCGCCGGAGTGGGCGTGTCCTCCGGCGGGGAAGCGGCCGTCCGACAGGACGAGCAGCGCGGCACGGCTCATGACGGCGCTCAGAAGAGGAAGTACCGCTGCGCGAGCGGCAGTTCGACGGCCGGTGCGGGTTCGACGAGCTCGCCGTCGATGGTCACCGCGAAGGAGTCCGCGGCGACCTCGACGCGCGGCAGCGCGTCGTTCTCGCGCATGTCGGCCTTGGTGCGACCGCGGGTCGAGCGGATGGGCACGAACTCCTTGCCCAGGCCGAGGCGTTCGGGCAGTCCGTCCTCGATCGCGGCCTCGGCCACGAAGTTCAGCGAGTTGAGGGCGGGTGCCCTGCCGAGGGCTCCGTACATCGGCCGCGGCAGCACGGGCTGCGGGGTGGGGATGGAGGCGTTGGCGTCGCCCATCTGCGCGTAGGCGATCTGTCCGCCCTTGAGCACGAGCTGCGGTCTCACACCGAAGAAGCGGGGCTCCCAGACGACCAGGTCGGCGAGCTTGCCGGACTCGACTGAGCCGACCTGGTGCTCGATGCCCTGGGCGACGGCCGGGTTGACGGTGTACTTGGCGACGTAGCGGCGGGCGCGCCGGTTGTCGGCGCGGGTGTCGCCGGGCAGGGAGCCGCGGCGCCGCTTCATCACGTGCGCGGTCTGCCAGGTCCGCAGGATCACCTCTCCGACGCGGCCCATGGCCTGGGCGTCCGACGACATGATGGAGATGGCCCCCATGTCGTGCAGGATGTCCTCGGCCGCGATGGTGCTCGGCCGGATGCGGGACTCGGCGAAGGCCAGGTCCTCGGGGACCGCGGGGTTGAGATGGTGGCAGACCATCAGCATGTCGAGGTGTTCCTCGACGGTGTTGACGGTGTGCGGCCGGGTCGGGTTGGTGGACGCGGGCAGCATGTTCGGCAGCGACACCGCCGTGATCATGTCGGGCGCGTGGCCGCCGCCGGCGCCCTCGACGTGGAAGGCGTGCAGGGTGCGCCCCGCGACCGCGTCGAAGGTGTCGCCGACGAACCCGGCCTCGTTCAGGGTGTCCGTGTGGACGGCGAGCTGGACGCCGGACTCCTCGCACACGTCGAGACAGGCGGAGATCACGGCGGGGGTCGCGCCCCAGTCCTCGTGGATCTTGAAGCCGAGGATGCCGGCGCGCAGTTGGTCGCGCATCGACTCCTTGGACATGGTGCTGCCCTTGCCGAGGAAGCCGATGTTGACGGGGCTCGACTCCAGGGCCGCGTACATCCGCGCGAGGTGCCACGAACCGGGGGTGACCGTGGTCGCCTTGCTGCCCTCGGCGGGGCCGGTGCCGCCGCCGATGAGGGTGGTGATGCCGGAGGCGAGGGCCTCGTCGACGACGCCCGGCGCGATGAAGTGGACGTGCGTGTCGATGCCGCCGGCGGTGACGATCCTGCCGTTGCCCGCGATGATCTCCGTCTCGGGCCCGATGACGAGATCCGGGTGGACGCCGTCCATGGTGTCGGGGTTGCCGGACTTGCCGATGCCGGTGATGCGGCCGTCTCGGATGCCGATGTCGGCCTTGACGACGCCCCAGTGGTCGATGATCACGGCGCCGGTGATGACGGTGTCGGGGGCGCCCTCGGCGCGGGTGGCGCGCGACTGGCCCATGGACTCGCGCAGCACCTTGCCGCCCCCGAAGACCGACTCGTCGCCGGAGCGGCCGGGGCCGCCCGAGCGGTCCTCCTCGATCTCGACGAAGAGGTCGGTGTCGGCCAGGCGGATGCGGTCGCCCGTGGTCGGTCCGAACAGGTCGGCGTAGGCGGGCCGGGACAGTTCAGGCATCGAGGGCACCTCCGGTCGCGCCGCGCAGGCCCGGGACGACGCGAGCGCCCGCGAGGGGGATCAGCTCCACGTCGACCGGGATGCCGGGCTCGAACCGGACGGCGGTGCCGGCGGCGATGTTCAGCCGCGTGCCGTGCGCCGCGGCGCGGTCGAAGTCGAGACCGGGGTTGGCCTCGGCGAAGTGGTAGTGGGAGCCGACCTGGACGGGCCGGTCGGCGGTGTTGAGCACGGTCAGGCGGACGCTCGGGCGGCCCTCGTTGAAGGTGACCGGCTCGTCGGCGAAGAGGATCTCTCCGGGAATCATGGCGGCGGTCCCGTCAGACGATCGGTTCGTGGACGGTGACGAGCTTGGTGCCGTCGGGGAAGGTCGCCTCGACCTGCACGTCGTGGATCATCTCGGGGACACCCTCCATGACCTCGTGACGCTGGATCAGTTGGCGTCCCGACGCCATGAGCTCACTGACCGTGCGGCCGTCGCGGGCGCCTTCGAGGATGTGCGAGGTGATGAGCGCGACGACCTCGGGGTGGTTGAGTCGCACGCCTCGTGCCCGGCGCTTCGCGGCCACGTCCGCGGCCACATGGATGAGCAGTCTCTCCTGCTCGTGCGGGGTCAGTTGCACGTACCACCTCACTGGACATCACGCCGGGACCGGGCGGTCCGGCTGCCGCGTCCACCGCGGCGGTCCTAGATGTAACACACAGGAATTGACCCGATCGGGGCTTCCGGTATCACAAAACCGCAGGTGGATCGGGGTGCAGAGTACGGCCGGAGTGTTTCTGCCACGTCACGCGGTTTTGACTGACTGATTACCGGTTTGACCGGCCGATTACCCGTGCCGCCGCTGGCACTCCGCGCACCCGAAGGCACGCTCGGCGCACGGCCGTTCCCCACGGCCCGGAAGCCGGGTCCGGCGCGCCCTCCGCCGGACCGGAGCCCAAACCGGCCGAACGGCGTACCCCCTTACGGCGTAGGAACACCCCGGATTCCCGGCCCGCCTGGCTTGCGCCATGTGCCCTCCCGGATGGCGGAACATGTCATTCCGCCGCTGGTCACGGGGTCGTCATGACGCTCGAAAGAGGATCGAACACTCTTATGTCCACCAGAACGGGTGAGTGGTGAGTAACCACACAAGGGCCCGGTTCCGTTGGGATTTTCCCACTTCGATGCGACAAGATCCATGACTGACGACAAGCCCCCGCCACAGCGGCGGGGCGGTCCGGGCGGACGCCGAGTCCTGCCGCCGCCCGGACGACCGGTCGACAGGAGTGCATCGGCAGGAGTGGAGGACCCGAGCACGACGGGTCGCCGGAACGGCCGCCTCCGCGAGGAAGGCGCCGGGCCGAGCAGCCCTTGGGGTGAAGCCGCACCCGTGCGGCCGGGCAACTTCGCCAGCCCGAATCCGACAGGTCATCCTTCACAGGCGGCTGACGAAGGGTTGCGCATGACTGCGCTCAATCGTGTCCCGTCGATGATGGCCCGTGCCGGTACGGCCTCGGCCCTGACCATCGCCGCCGTGGGCGGCTCCATCGTGGTTCCCGGCGTCGCCTCCGACGCCGCGGCGGCCGGCCACGCCACGAAGGCCTTGCGGATAGCGGCCTCCAAGAAGGGCGCCCCCTACGCGTGGGGAGCGACCGGTCCGCGCAGGTTCGACTGCTCCGGACTGACGCTGTACTCGTTCAAGAAGGCCGGCAAGAAGCTGCCGCGGACGGCCGCGCAGCAGTACAACAAGACCCGGCACATCTCCGCCGGCAGCCGCAGGGCCGGAGACCTCGTGTTCTTCCACTCGGGCCGGTACGTGTACCACGTCGGCATCTACGCCGGGAAGGGCAAGATCTGGCACGCCCCGAAGACCGGGGACGTGGTGCGGCTGCAGAAGATCTGGACGAGCAACGTCTGGTACGGCCGGGTGAAGTGATCCCCCGGGGGCGGTGGCGGCGTCCCTGACGCGCCGTGACCGCCCCCGGGTGCGTGCCGCGGCGCATGACAGGGGCCCTCGGCGGTCACCCGCCACGCCGGGCCGTTCACAGCCGCCCTACCGCCGTGACGAGACACGGTCCCGCACGGACCGGCGCACCGTTCCGCCGCACGCGTTCCGCCGCACGCGTTCCGTCGCACGCGTTCCGTCGCACGCCGGGTGCGGTCGGCTCCTCACCGCTGTGGCCCAGGCCGGCCCAGGGCCTCGCCCCGGGGTTGACTCACGACCGTGACGGGATCGGCAGGCGCCGCAGGTTCCGGTGCCGTCCAGGGCAGTTCGATGGAGACGGTCTTGCCGCCCTGGCGCGTGGGCCGCACCCTCAGCCTGCCGCCGCACTCCGCCGTCAGCCACCGGATGATCACCATGCCCCGGCCGTTGTCCTGCTGCACGGCGGCCGGCAGCCGCTTGGGAAAGCGCGGGTGGCTGTCGGTGACGCCGACGCACAGCCGTTCGTCGCGGTCGAGGACGAGGTCCACCGTGAAGGTCGGCGACTGCCCGAGCGTGTGCTGGACCGCGTTGGTGGCCAGTTCGGAGACGATGAGGCGGACGGTCTCGGACATCTCCGCCTCCGCGGGCAGCCCCCACTCCGCCAGTGTGCCCACCGCATAGGTGCGCGCGGCGGCCACCGAGGCCGGATCGCTGGGCAGAGTGACGGATGCTTCCAGATGGTCTGCCATGGCGACGCCGTCCCTTTCCCGCGGGACCGAGGTCCGACACGGAGCGGATGGTTCGAGTACGGTCCCGGACTGGTGCTTCGCCGCCAGACTGCCATCACCACCCGGTGGAGAGCGGCGAACCCCGGAGATATGCATATATCTGTCGCTCGAAGCGGTGAACTCTGCGACGGCAGAACGTATGTGGAGGGCGCGTGAGGAGTAAAGGAGTGGCCCATGCAGCACGGCCCGGTGGTGCGTCGCCGAAAGCTGGGCGCGGAACTGCGTGCCCTGCGCACGTCGGCGGGGATCACCAGCGGCGAGGCGGCCCGGCTGGTGGGCTGGCACCAGTCGAAGGTCAGCCGGATCGAGACCGGGACGAGCGGCGCCAAGCCCGCCGACGTGCGGTTACTCCTGGACGCCTACGGCGTGGCCGACGGGGAACTGCGGGAGTTGCTGGTGGTGCTGGCGGGTTCCGAGGACGCGAGCGGGCGGCACCACTGGTGGCACGCCTACCGCGGGGTACTGCCGCCGACGTACCGGGACTTCATCAGCCTGGAGTCGCAGGCGAGCGCGATGCGGACGCTGGAGACGACCGTCGTGCCCGGGCTGCTGCAGACACCGGAGTACGCCCGCGCGGTGACGCGGGCCGCGGTGGACGGGCAGCCGGAGAACCGGCTGAACACGCTGGTGGAGGTCCGTCTCGCCCGGCAGGACGTGCTGCGCGCCGACCCGCCGCTCGAACTGAACGCGGTCCTCGACGAGGCGGTGCTGCGCCGGGAGGTGGGAGGGCCGGGCGTGATGGCCCGGCAGCTGATCCGTCTGGTGGAGGCCGCGCGACTGCCCCATGTCCGGCTCCAGGTGCTCCCGTTCTCCGCCGGGGCGCACATCGGTGTCACCGGTCCTTTCGTTATTTTCTCATTTCCGAGCACTTCTGATCTCGACGTGGTGGTTCTCGACCACTTGACGAGTAGCCTCCACCTCGAACGGAAAGAAGACCTAGAGGCCTACACCGAGGCCTTCAACGCCCTTCTGATCCATGCCCTTTCGCCCGAGGACTCGTTGGACTACATCGCCGCGACAGCGGCCGGCGCGTAAGGAGGCACCATGTCCGCACTTCCTCGGAACACCCCCACGAGTACCGATCTGACCGGTGTGCGATGGCTGCGCAGCAGCTACAGCACCGGAGCCAACAACTGCGTGGAGGCGGCACGGCCGTCGGCCGGCCCCTGGGCCGGACTGCTCGCCGTGCGCGACTCCAAGGACCCGGCCGGGCCCGCGCTGCTCTTCTCCCCCGGGAGCTGGGCGTCGTTCACGGCCGCGGTCCACCGCGGCCGGCCGGACTGATCCGGCCGGATCCCGCGCGACGCACGGCCGTGCCACGCCGACTCATGGCCGCGTGTCGCCGATCACCCGCACAGCGCGTTCGATCTGTTCCCCGGAGAGGTCCGCACGAGCGGTCAGCCTGAGCCGTGAGATGCCGTCGGGCACGGACGGAGGGCGGAAGCAGCCCACGGACAGGCCGGCCGCACGGCAGTCGGCCGCCCATCGCACGGCCCCCTCCGGGGAGGGAGCGCGCACCGACACCACCGCGGCGTCCGGGGGTACCGCCTCCAGGCCCGCGGCGGTGAGGCGTGCGTGCAGCTCGGCCGCCACCGCGCGCGCCCGTGCCGCCCGCCCGGGCTCACGGCGCAGCAGCCGCAGTGCCGCGAGGGCCGCGCCCGTCGATGCGGGGGCGAGCCCCGTGTCGAAGATGAACGTCCGGGCGGCGTTCACCAGATGGTCGATCACCCGCGCGGGGCCGAGCACGGCACCGCCCTGACTGCCGAGCGACTTGGACAGCGTGACCGTCGCGACGACGTCGTCGGCGCCCGCGAGTCCCGCCGCGTGCGGGGCGCCCCGGCCGCCGTCGCCGAGGACGCCCAGGCCGTGGGCGTCGTCGAGGACCAGCCCGGCGCCGTGCTCGCGGCACGCCTCGGCGAGGGCGGCCAGCGGCGCCGCGTCGCCGTCCACCGAGAAGACCGTGTCGGAGACGGCGACGGCGGGCCCGTCGTGCGTCGCCAGCGCCTTGCGCACCGCGTCCGGACCGGCGTGCGCCACGACGTGGGTCGTGCCCCGGGCCAGCCGGCAGCCGTCGATCAGCGAGGCGTGGTTGCCCGCGTCCGAGACGACGAGGGAGCCGTGCGGCGCCAGCGCGGTCACCGCGGCGAGGTTGGCCGCGTAGCCGGAGGAGAAGACGAGCGCGGCCTCGAAGCCGCAGAAGGCGGCCAGTTCGCGCTCGAGTTCGGCGTGCAGCTCGGTCGTCCCGGTGACGAGCCGGGAGCCGGTCGCACCACCGCCCCAGGCCAGCGCGGCCTCCGCCGCGCCCTCGGCGACCTCCGGGTGCCGGGCCAGACCGAGGTAGTCGTTGCTCGCCAGGTCCAGCAGCGGCGAGTCGGCCGGGCGGGGCCGCAGTGTCCGTACGAGCCCGGCCCTGCGGCGCGCCCCGGCCTGCTCGTCGATCCAGCCGAACGCCATGGGTGGGCCCTCCGGGGTTTTGTAGGCAGTGGACAGACACTAGCGGCACGACGGGCTGCCCGAGGTGTGGCGATACCCACACGCTGATCTGTCACTGTTGTGCGAAGTCTCCTTGGCCCCGGGCGGCCCCTTAGGACAGGATCGGCTCTCATGGACCTGCTGAACACGCTGGTGGACAAGGGGCTTCGGCGCGAGACGCCGACCCGCGAGGAAGCGCTGGCCGTCCTCGCCACTTCCGACGACGACCTGCTCGACGTGGTGGCCGCGGCCGGCAGGGTGCGCCGCCACTGGTTCGGCCGGCGGGTGAAACTCAACTACCTCGTCAACCTGAAGTCGGGCCTGTGCCCCGAGGACTGCTCGTACTGCTCGCAGCGGCTCGGTTCCAAGGCGGAGATCCTCAAGTACACCTGGCTCAAGCCCGGCCAGGCCTCGGAGGCCGCCGCCGCGGGCGTGGCCGGCGGCGCCAAGCGGGTGTGCCTGGTGGCCAGCGGCCGCGGTCCGACGGAGCGGGACGTGGACCGGGTCTCCGAGACGATCCGGACCATCAAGGAGCAGAACGAGGGCGTCGAGGTGTGCGCCTGCCTGGGCCTGCTCTCCGACGGCCAGGCGGAACGGCTGCGCGAGGCGGGCGCCGACGCCTACAACCACAACCTCAACACGTCCGAGTCGACGTACGGGGACATCACGACCACGCACACGTACGCCGACCGGGTGGACACGGTCAACAAGGCGCACGCGGCCGGGCTGTCCGCCTGTTCGGGGCTGATCGCCGGTATGGGCGAGAGCGACGAGGACCTGGTCGACGTGGTCTTCTCGCTGCGCGAGCTGGACCCCGACTCGGTGCCGGTCAACTTCCTGATCCCGTTCGAGGGCACGCCGCTGGCCAAGGAGTGGAACCTCACCCCGCAGCGGTGCCTGCGGATCCTGGCGATGACGCGGTTCGTCTGCCCGGACGTCGAGGTGCGCATCGCCGGCGGTCGCGAGGTGCATCTGCGGACGATGCAGCCGCTCGCCCTGCACCTGGCCAACTCCATCTTCCTCGGCGACTACCTCACCAGCGAGGGCCAGGCGGGGAAGGCCGACCTCGAGATGATCGCGGACGCCGGTTTCGAGGTGGAGGGCACCGGCGAGGTGACCCTGCCCGAACACCGGGCCGCGGACCGGGGCGGCTGCGGCTCGCACGGCGGCGGCGGGGTCTGCGGTTCCGCCGGCGGCGAGGGCGGGTGCGGCTCCACCACGGCAGAGGAGGCACCGGCGGCGAACGAGGCGCGGACCGACCTGGTCGCCGTGCGCCGCCGCGGTGCCGGCACGGACCTCGCTCCCAATGCCTGAGCCCGCCCTGACCGTGGACGAGCTGCTGGCCCTCGACCGGCGGCACGTCTGGCACCCGTACGGGCCCATGCCCGGCCGGCAGGACCCGCTCGTCGTGGAGTCGGCGAGCGGGGTGCGGCTGCGGCCGGCCGACGGCTCGGGCGAGCTGGTCGACGGGATGTCGTCCTGGTGGTCGGCCATCCACGGCTACAACCACCCGGTGCTGAACGAGGCCGCGCGCGACCAGCTGGACCGGATGAGTCACGTCATGTTCGGCGGGCTCACCCACGAGCCCGCCGTGCGGCTGGCGAAGCTCCTTGTCGACATGTCGCCCGAGGGCCTGGAGCACGTGTTCCTCGCCGACTCGGGCTCGGTGTCGGTCGAGGTGGCCGTCAAGATGTGCCTCCAGTACTGGCGTTCGCTGGGCCGCCCCGCGAAGCGGCGCCTGCTGACCTGGCGCGGGGGCTACCACGGCGACACCTGGCAGCCGATGTCGGTGTGCGACCCCGAGGGCGGGATGCACGAACTGTGGAGCGGGGTGCTGCCGCGCCAGGTGTTCGCGGACGCCCCGCCCGCCGCGTACGAGGAGTCGTACGCGGACCATCTGCGCGCCACCGTGGAGCGGCACGCCGACGAGCTGGCCGCGGTGATCGTCGAACCGGTGGTGCAGGGCGCGGGCGGGATGCGGTTCCACTCCCCCGCCTATCTGCGGGTGCTGCGCGAGGTGTGCGACGCGCACGACGTGCTGCTGGTGTTCGACGAGATCGCCACCGGGTTCGGGCGTACGGGCGCGCTGTTCGCGGCGGAGCACGCGGCGGTGGCACCGGACGTGATGTGCGTCGGCAAGGCCCTGACCGGCGGCTATCTGACGCTGGCGGCGACGCTGTGCACCTCGCGGGTGGCGGACGGCATCTCACGGGGCGAGGTGCCGGTGCTCGCGCACGGGCCGACCTTCATGGGCAATCCGCTCGCGGCGGCGGTGGCGTGCGCGTCGATCGGGCTGCTGCTGGGCCAGGACTGGCGCGCGGAGGTCAAGCGCATCGAGGCGGGCCTGAAGGAGGGGCTCGCGCCCGCCGCCGGGCTGCCGGGCGTGACCGACGTACGGGTGCTCGGCGCGATCGGCGTGGTGCAGCTCGACCACGAGGTCGACGTGCGGGCGGCGACGGAGGCGGCCGTGCGCGAGGGCGTGTGGCTGCGGCCGTTCCGCGACCTGATCTACACGATGCCGCCGTACGTCACGGGCGACGCGGACGTGGCCCGCATCGCCCGCGCGGTGCGCGCGGCGGCACGGGAGGGATGACATGCCGGTACTGGTGATCACGGGGACGGGCACGGAGGTCGGCAAGACGGTCGCGACCGCCGCCGTGGCCGCGGCGGCGCTGGCGGCCGGCCGGTCGGTGGCCGTGCTGAAGGCCGCCCAGACGGGCGTGGGACCGGACGAACCCGGGGACGCACAGGAGGTCGCGCGCCTCGCGGGCGGCGTGACGGCGGCCGAGGTCGCCCGTTACCCGGAGCCGTTGGCGCCGGGCACGGCCGCGCGGCGGGCCGGACGGGCACCGGTCCGTCCCGAGGAGGTGGCCGAGGCGGCGGCCAAGCTGGCCACCGAGCACGACCTGGTGCTGGTCGAGGGGGCGGGCGGGCTGCTCGTCCGGTTCGACGAGGCGGGCGGCACCCTGGCGGACGTCGCGGCGCTGCTGGGCGCGCCGGTGCTCGTGGTGGCGTCGGCGGGGCTGGGCACGTTGAACACGACCGAGCTGACGGCCCGCGAGCTCACCGCGCGGGGCCTCGAGTTGCCGGGCGTGGTGATCGGCAGCTGGCCCGCGGACGCGGACCTCGCCTCGCGCTGCAACCTCGCCGATCTGCCGGTCGTGTCCGGGGCGCCGCTGCTCGGTGCCCTGCCGGCCGGGGCGGGCGCCCTGGGACCGGCCGCCTTCCGGTCGGCGGCACCGCACTGGCTGGCCCCCCGCCTGGAGGGCACATGGGACGCGGACGCCTTCCGGCTCCGGGAGGCGCCCTGAACGCCCGGTGATCCGAGCCGCGGCGCGGGACGCCGTGACGGGTACGCCGTTCGCCCGGCGCCACCCGGACGGGTGCCGGGCACTCCGGTGACGCGGGCGGCGAGGACGGCCGGGCGGGCCCGAGCGGCGCCGGGGGCGCGCCGGTGGCGCGGTCGCCCGCACGGACGAGCGCGCCCGCGCGCCGCGGGCCGACGGCGCACCGCCGCGGCCGGTGACGGGTACGCCGGTGGACGCGGTCCGTCGGAGGGAGCGTGACGGAGCCGCCGTACACGGGCCGTGGGGGCGGCCGGGGCGGATGTGACGGCCGCAGTGGGCAAGTGGGCCCTCGGTGGGCGGGTGCGCGGTGCCCGTGCGGGGGACAATCGCGGTGAGGCACCACCTCGTGAGGGAGGTCCCATGCCGCTGCGATCCGTCCGTTCCCGCCCCGTGCCCCCGGACGCCGTGCACCATCCGCTCTTCGCCCGCTACTACGCCCGGGCCAGCGTGGGCGCCGAGACGCGGATGGGCGTGGCGCGGGTGCGCCGGCGACTGCTCGCCGGACTGTCCGGGCGGGTGATCGAGGTCGGCGCGGGCAACGGCCTGAACTTCGCGCACTATCCGGGCGCCGTCTCGGAGGTCGTCGCCATCGAACCGGAGCGCTCGCTGCGGCAACTGGCCATGGACGCGGCGCTGCGCGCCCAGGTGCCGGTCGACGTGGCGCCGGGCGTGGCGGAGGCGCTGCCGGTCAAGAGCGAGGCCTTCGACGCGGTCGTCGTGTCGCTGGTGCTGTGCAGTGTCCGGGACGTGCCGCGGGCGCTCGGGGAGCTGCGCCGGGTGCTGCGGCCCGGCGGCGAGCTGCGCTTCTTCGAGCACGGCCGGGGCGGCGGGCGGATGATGACCTTCACCCAGCGGGCCCTGGACCGGACGGTGTGGCCGTCGCTGGCCGGCGGCTGCCACGTGTCCCGCGACCCGGTCGCCGCGCTGCGGGACGCCGGCTTCGTCCTGGGCCCGTACCGGCGGATGCTGATGCCGGAGAAGGGGCCGGTGCTGCCGATGTCGTACTGCGTCCTCGGCACGGCCTGGCGTCCGCCCGGGGACGACGCCTAGGGGGTGTCGTCGTCCGGGACCCACGCGTCGCGGAGGGCGGCGACACCTTGTGTGCCGGCGACCGCCGTGAACCGGTGATTGACTGTCCACGGCCCCAAGTCACCCGCGCGCGAGGAGAGTTCATGTCACGCCCGTTCCGTTTCGGCGTCAATCTGCTGGCCTCCGCCCCCGCCGGGGAGTGGAGTGCGAAGTGCCGGCGGGCCGAGCAGCTCGGGTACGACGTGATCCTGGTGCCGGACCACCTCGGAATGGTGGCCCCCTTCCCGGCGCTGGTCGCGGCCGCCCGGGCCACCGAGCGGCCCCGGGTGGGCACGTTCGTGCTCAACACCGGCTTCTGGAACCCGGCGCTGCTGGCGCGGGAGGTGGCGACCACGGACGCCCTGACGGGCGGGCGGCTGGAGCTGGGGCTCGGGACCGGCTACGTGCGGGCGGAGCACGACGCGGCGGGGCTGCCGTTCGGCTCGCCGGGCGAGCGTGTGGACCATCTGCGGCACACGCTGGAGGAACTCCGGCGGCTGCTCGACGACGAGGAGTACCGGCCGGGGCCGGCGCAGCGGCCCGTGCCGCTGCTCATCGGCGCCAACGGCGACCGGATGCTGGAACTGACCGCCCGGCACGCCGACATCGCCGCGTTCACGGGCGGCCGTACGGTGCAGGGGAGCGCGACGGGACAGCTGGCGCCCATCACCGCCGAGGAGCTCGACGAACGCGTGGCACGGTACGAGGTGCTGGCCGCGGGCCGCGGGGAACCGGCGGAGCGGAACCTGCTCATCCAGCTGGTGGCCGTCACCGGGGACCGCGAGGCCGCCGTCCGTCCTCTCCTGGAGCACGTCCCGCACCTGACCCCCGGCCAGGCTCTGGACCTGCCCATCTTCCTGACGGGGACGCTCGAGGAGATCACCGCCCAGGTGCGCGCGCAGCGCGAGCGCTACGGGTTCACGTACCTGACCGTCCTGGAGCCGTACATGGAGGCCTTCGCCCCGGTGATGCGGGCGCTGCGCGAGGGCTGACGCCGCGCGGCCCGTCCGCATGCCGGAATATGCGTCTCGCCCCGCCTCGCGCGTGGTGGGATCACCGCATGACCGATCTGCGGATACGGGCCGCCGGGCCCGAGGACCTGGACACCGTGCTGGCCTTCTGGAAGGCGGCGGCGGAAGGGACGAGCATCAGCGACGACCGGGAGAGCGTGGAGCGTCTGGTCGCCCGCGACCCGGGGGCGCTGGTCCTGGCCGAGCGCGACGGCGCCCTGGTGGGCACGGTGATCGCCGGCTTCGACGGCTGGCGCTGTCATCTGTACCGGCTGGCCGTGCACCCGGGCCACCGTCGCCGGGGAATCGGCTCGGCCCTGCTCGACGCCGCCGAGGAGCGGTTCGCGCGGCTCGGCGGGCGGCGCGCCGACGCGATGGTGCTGGTGCGCAACGAGCGGGCGCAGCATGCGTGGCGAGCGGCCGGGTACGCGCCCCAGGAGCAGTGGCGACGCTGGGTCAAGCCCCTCACCGACTGAAAGGCAGTGAGCACCGGCGCATGAGCGAGTGTCCCGGCGCACGACATCGCGCGAACCTCCACGTCCTGACCGATCATGAGACCGAGGTGACCCGATGACCGAAGTGCTCCTGCTGCTGGTGGCGATCCTGCTCTCGCTCGCGTGCGGCGCCTTCGTCGCGGCCGAGTTCTCGTTGACCACCGTCGAGCGCGGCGAGCTGGAGCGCGCCGCCGCGCGCGGCGAGCGGGGCGCGGCGAGCGCGTTGAAGGGCGTGCGCAACCTGACGTTCCAGCTGTCCGGGGCGCAGCTCGGCATCACGGTCACCAACCTGGTGGTCGGCATGCTCGCCGAGCCGTCGGTCGCGGCCCTCATCGCGGGGCCGCTGGAGGACGCCGGGATGTCCCCCTCGACGGCCTCGTCGCTGGCGCTGGTGCTGGGCACGGCCCTGTCCACGGTCTTCCTGATGATCGTCGGCGAGCTGGTGCCGAAGAACTGGGCGATCTCCTCGCCGCTGGCCGTCGCCAAGCGGGTGGGCGGTCCGCAGCGCTGGTTCAGCTCGGCCTTCCGGCCCTTCATCACCCATCTGAACAACTCGGCCAACCGTGTCGTGCGCCGCCTCGGCGTGGAGCCCGCGGAGGAGCTCGCGTCCGCGCGCGGGCCGCAGGAGCTGGCGGCGCTCGCCCGGCACTCCGCCAAGGAGGGCGCGCTGGAGCCCGACACCGCCGAACTGTTCGTGCGGACCCTGAACCTCGCCGACCTGACGGCGGAGAACGTGATGACCCCGCGCGTCCAGGTGGTCGCCCTGGACTGGCGGGCCACCTGCGAGGACGTGGCGAACGCGACGCGGGCGACCGGGCTGTCCCGGTTCCCCGTCTACCGGGACAGCCTCGACACGGTGGTGGGGACCGCACATGTGAAGGACGTGCTGGCGGTGCCCGCCGAGCGCCGGCTCCGGGTGCCGGTCGCCGAGCTGATGCGCGAGCCGCTGCTCGTCCCGGAGACGCTGACCGTCGACCGGCTCCTGGACCGGCTGTCCGGGCGGCGCACGATGGCCGTCGTCATCGACGAGTACGGCGGGACGGCGGGCGTGGCCACGCTGGAGGACATCGTCGAGGAGGTCGTCGGCGAGGTGCGCGACGAGCACGATCCGCACGAGATCCCCGAGCTGGACCCGGCCGGCACCGACGAGCAGGGCCACGCGCTGTACCGGGCCGACGGCTCGGCCCGGGTGGACCGGCTCGCCCGCCTCGGACTGCGGGTCCCGGAGGGCCCGTACGAGACGGTCGCCGGGCTGGTCGCGGCCCGCCTCGGCCGGATCCCCGACGTCGGTGACAGCGTGGACCTCGGGGGCTGGCGGCTGGACGTGGTGGACGCGACGGGGCGCCGGGCGGCGCGGGTGCTGCTGCACGCGCCACTCGACGACGACCCGGCCGGCGACGACGAGGACGGGGAGGCCGGACGGTGACCGCCGTACAGCTGCTGATCGGCCTGGCGACGCTCGTCGTCAACGCCTTCTTCGTCGGCGCCGAGTTCGCGCTGATCTCCGTGCGCCGCAGCCAGGTGGAGCAGTACGTCGAAGAAGGGGCGGAGGGCGACCGGCGGGCGAGGAACGTGCTGTGGGGTCTGGAGCACGTGTCCGCGCTGCTGGCGGCGGCCCAGCTCGGCATCACGCTGTGCACCCTGGTCCTGGGCATCGTCGCGGAGCCGGCGATCGCGCATCTGCTGGAGCCGGTGTTCCACGCGGCGGGCGTGCCGTCCGGGGCGGGACACGCGGTGTCCTTCGTGATCGCGCTGGTCCTGGCGACGTATCTGCACATGCTGCTCGGCGAGATGGTCCCCAAGAACATCGCGCTGGCCGAGCCGGTGCGCAGCGCGCTGCTGCTCGGGCCGCCGCTGGTGGGGCTGTCCCGCGCGCTGCGCCCGGTGATCTTCACGGTGAACGCCTTCGCGAACGGACTGCTCAAGCTGCTCAGGGTGGAGGCGAAGAACGAGGTCTCGGCGACCTTCACGGACACGGAGCTGGCCGAGATCGTCAAGGACGCCGGCGAGGCCGGGCTGATCGACGACCGCGCCCAGGAGCGGCTGCACGACGCCCTGGAGCTGGGCCGCCGGCCGGTGCGCGACGTGGTGCTGCCGCTGGAACGCGTCGTGCACGCGCGCGTGGGCATCACGCCGGAGCAGTTGGAGCGGCTGTCGGCCGAGTCCGGGTTCTCCCGCTTCCCGGTGGTGGACGACGGGCGGCGGATCGTCGGCTACCTGCACGTCAAGGACGCCCTGGACGCCTCCCCCCGGGACGTGCCGTTCCGGCCGCGGGACATGCGGGCCATCGCCCGGGTACGGGAGAGCACGCCGCTGGACGACGTCCTCACGGCGATGCGCGGCAGCCGTACGCACCTGGCGGCCGTCCTCGGCTCCGACGGGCGGCTGGCGGGACTGGTGACCATGGAGGACGTGCTGCGGGAGCTGTTCGGCCGGCGGACCTGACCCCGTCGTGCCGCCGGAGGGCGACCGACCGGCGGGTATGGAGTCGGGTTACCATCGTCGTCGCCATGCAGACGAACCCCACCCACACCAGCCTCGTCGCCGTCGGCGACTCCTTCACCGAGGGCATGTCCGACCTGATGCCCGACGGTTCCTACCGGGGCTGGGCCGACGTCCTGGCGGCGCGGATGGCCGCCCGCTCCCCCGGTTTCCGCTACGCGAACCTCGCCGTGCGCGGGAAGCTGATCGGCCAGATCGTCGACGAGCAGGTGGACGTCGCGGCGGCCATGGGGGCCGACGTGATCACGCTGGTCGGCGGCCTCAACGACACCCTGCGGCCCAAGTGCGACATGGCCCGGGTGCGGGACCTGCTGACGCAGGCCGTGGAGCGGCTGGCCCCGAACTGCAAGCAGCTGGTGCTGATGCGCAGCCCCGGCCGCCAGGGCCCGGTGCTGGAGCGGTTCCGGCCACGCATGGAGGCGCTGTTCGCGATCATCGACGACCTGTCCGCGCGGCACGGTGCCGTGGTGGTCGACCTGTACGGGGCCGACTCGCTGGCCGACCCGCGCCTGTGGGACGTGGACCGGCTGCACCTGACCGCCGACGGCCACCGCCGGGTCGCGGAGGCCGTGTGGCAGACGCTCGGCTACGAACCCGAGGACCCGCAGTGGCACGCGCCGATCCCGGCGACGCCGCCGCCGGGCTGGGTGCTGCGCCGCACCGCCGACGTCCGGTTCGCCCGGCAGCACCTGCTGCCCTGGATAGGCCGCAGGCTGACGGGCCGCTCGTCCGGCGACGGCCTGCCGCCCAAGCGCCCGGAGCTGCTGCCGTACGAGGACGTGACGTGATCCTTTCCCGGCCGGTGCGGCGTTCGTAGCTTCCGACGAACAACCCCGCGGCGCTGGCCTGCACGAATCGCCAGTAGAATCCGTTTACGTGACTGCCGCTCCCGCCAAGCCCCGCATCCCGAACGTCCTCGCCGGACGCTACGCCTCCGCCGAGCTCGCCACGCTCTGGTCGCCCGAGCAGAAGGTGAAGCTGGAGCGGCAGCTCTGGCTCGCCGTGCTGCGCGCCCAGAAGGACCTGGGCATCGAGGTGCCCGACGCCGCGATCGCCGACTACGAGCGCGTCCTCGACCAGGTCGACCTGGCCTCCATCGCCGAGCGCGAGAAGGTCACGCGGCACGACGTGAAGGCGCGGATCGAGGAGTTCAACGACCTCGCCGGGCACGAGCACGTGCACAAGGGCATGACCTCCCGCGACCTGACGGAGAACGTCGAGCAGCTCCAGATCCGGCTGTCGCTGGAGCTGGTCCGCGACCGTTCCGTGGCCGTCCTGGCCCGCCTGGGCAAGCTGGCCGGCGAGTACGCCGAGCTGGTCATGGCCGGCCGCTCGCACAACGTGGCCGCGCAGGCCACGACGCTGGGCAAGCGCTTCGCCACCGCCGCCGACGAGCTGCTCGTCGCGTACGGACGGGTGGAGGAGCTGCTCGGCCGCTACCCGCTGCGCGGCATCAAGGGCCCGGTCGGCACGGCCCAGGACATGCTGGACCTGCTCGGCGGGGACGCCGGCAGGCTCGCGGAGCTGGAGCGGCGGATCGCCGGCCACCTCGGCTTCTCGCAGGCGTTCACCTCGGTCGGCCAGGTCTACCCGCGCTCGCTGGACTACGAGGTCGTCACCGCGCTGGTGCAGCTGGCCGCCGCGCCCTCGTCGCTGGCGAAGACGATCCGGCTGATGGCCGGGCACGAGCTGGTCACGGAGGGCTTCAAGCCCGGCCAGGTCGGCTCCTCCGCGATGCCGCACAAGATGAACACCCGCTCCTGCGAGCGCGTCAACGGCCTGATGGTGATCCTTCGCGGCTACGCCTCGATGACCGGCGAGCTGGCGGGCGACCAGTGGAACGAGGGCGACGTGTCCTGCTCGGTGGTGCGCCGCGTCGCGCTGCCGGACGCGTTCTTCGCGCTGGACGGGCTGCTGGAGACGTTCCTGACCGTGCTCGACGAGTTCGGCGCCTTCCCCGCCGTCGTGGCCCGCGAGCTGGACCGCTACCTGCCGTTCCTCGCCACCACCAAGGTGCTGATGGGCGCGGTGCGGGCCGGCGTCGGCCGGGAGGTCGCGCACGAGGCGATCAAGGAGAACGCGGTGGCCTCCGCGCTGGCGATGCGTGAGCAGGGCGCCGAGCGCAACGAGCTCCTCGACAAGCTGGCCGCCGACGAGCGCATCCCGCTGGACCGCGCGGGACTGGACGCCCTGATGGCCGACAAGCTCTCCTTCACCGGCGCCGCCGCCGGTCAGGTCGGCGTCGTCGTCGGCCGGATCGAGGAGATCGTCAAGGAGCACCCGGCGGCCGCGGGCTACACCCCCGGAGCGATCCTCTGACCCGCTTCACCCGGGCCGAACTGGAGGCCGCCCGCGACCGTCTGCTGCCGGACGTCGTCGCGGACGGCCTCCGCGTGCTCTTCTGCGGCATCAACCCGGGCCTGCTGTCGGCGGCTTCGGGGCACCACTTCGCCCGGCCGGGCAACCGGTTCTGGCCGGTGCTGCACCTGTCCGGCTTCACGCCGCGGCAGCTGAAGCCGTCGGAGCAGCGGGAACTGCTCTCGTACGGCCTCGGCGTCACCAACGTCGTGGCCCGGGCGAGTGCGCGGGCGGACGAGCTGACCGCCGAGGAGTACCGGGAGGGCGGCCGGCAGCTGGCGCTGAAGGTGGCGCGGCTGCGGCCCCGCCGGCTGGCCGTCGTCGGCGTCACCGCCTACCGGGTGGCCTTCGACGCGCGCAAGGCGCAGGTGGGCCCGCAGGAACGGACGATCGGGGGCACCCGGGTGTGGGTGCTGCCCAACCCCAGCGGGCTGAACGCCCACTGGACCGCGCAGACGATGGCGGAGGAGTTCGCGCGGCTGCGGGTCGCGGCGGAGGCGGAGCGGACGTAGGCGGCGGTCACGGGGGTGCCTCCCGCGTGACCACGGCCAGCAGCCGCACCTCGTCCGTCCCGTCCCGGTCCGTGACGGCCAACGCGACCCAGCGGCCCGTCCCCTCCACTTCCCAGAGGCAGGCCACGCGCGCGCGGGCGCTGAGACCGGCCCACGGCTCCGGTATCTCCTCCCGTTCGGTCCGCAGCAGGACCGTCTGGAGGTTCCACGGGTCCGTCTCCCCCCAGCGCGGGGCGAGGCGCTCGTAGAGGGCGTCGCGGTACTCCTCGTACCGCTCCACCGTGACCGCGCGCTCCGCCGGACCGTCCGCGCGCAGGCCGTGGCTGCTCCTCAGCACCGCCACGAAGTGGCCGGGCGCTCCGGTGCACCCGTCCGACGGGCCGTGCTCCGCCGGGAAGGGCCGGAGGCACAGCTCGTCGATGAGGGCGATGTGCTGCGCGATGTCCATGCCGTCCAGTAAACCGGCCGCCACTGACAACTGGCGGGGCGTCAGCCGACCGCCGGTCAGGCGTCCCGTCGACGCAGCCGCCAGGCACCCGCGAGGACGGCGGCCGCCGTCCACACCGCGGTCACCGCGAGTCCCGTCCAGGGGCCCGGAGTTCCGTCGTGGGTCCGGTACAGGACCACCTGGCCGGCCTGGTCCGGCAGGAAGTCGACGGCGCCGCCCGCCGCGTCCCCGATCACGAACGAGACGATCAGGATGAACGGGATGACGGTGGACAGGGTGGCCGTGCCGCTGCGGAACAGGGCGGTGAGGCCGGCCGCGAGCAGGGCCATCAGCATGAGGTAGATCGCGCAGCCCACGACGCCGCGTGCCTGTTCGCCGGTGGTGAGCCCGTCCGCCGCCGGGCCGAGGCCCGCCCGGGCCGCTACGAGGGCGGCGCAGGCGGTGGGCAGCCCCACCGCGAGGACCGGTACCGCGACGGCGACGAGCTTCGCCGCGAACCACCGGCCGCGCCGCGGGACCGCGGCCAGGGAGAGCCGGATCCCGTTCCCGTGGTACTCCGACGAGACGGCCGTGGCCCCGAAGGCGATCGCGGCGATCTGGCCCGGCCAGACGCCGGACAGCGCCGTGAACAGCGGGTCGGAGTCCGGGTCCGGGCCGCCGGAGCCGGCCAGCGCGGAGAAGGCCGTGGTGACCGCGAACACGGCCAGCAGCGTGCCGTACAGCGAGGGCAGGGTGCGGATCTTGAGCGCCTCGGCGCGGAGGACGGGCGTGACGTGCATGGTCAGACTCCCTGCGTCCGGGCGGCGAACTCGGTCTCCGTGGCCGTGAGATCGAGATAGGCCTGTTCCAGCGTGCCTTCGTCGGCGGACAGTTCGAGGATCGGGACGCCCTCGCCGGACACGACGCGGCCGATGTCGTCCACGCGCACGTCGTGCACGGTCCAGTGCCCGTCGTCGTGTTCCACGGCGTCGTGACCGTGCCGGGCGAGGGCGGTCCTGAGGGCGGTGGCGTCCGGGGTGCGGATGCGGACCCGCGGGCGGACGCGGGCGTCGATGAACTCCCGCATCGGGGTGTCGGCGAGCAGGCGACCCCGGCCGAGGACGACCAGGTGGTCGGCGAAGGAGGCCGTCTCGTTCATCAGGTGGCTGGAGACCAGCACCGTGCGTCCCTCGGCGGCGAGCCGGCGCAGCAGCCGGCGGATCCAGATGATGCCCTCGGGGTCCAGCCCGTTGGAGGGTTCGTCCAGCATCACGACCCCGGGGTCGCCCAGCAGGGCGGCGGCAATGCCCAGCCGCTGGCGCATGCCCAGGGAGTAGGTCCGCACCCGGCGCCGGGCCACCGGCGCGAGGCCCGTCTCCTCCAGCACCTCGTCCACCCGGCGCGACGGGATCCGGTTGCTCGCCGCCAGGACGCGCAGGTGGTCCCGGGCGGTGCGCGAGCCGTGCGCGGCGTCCGCGTCGAGCAGGGCACCGACGTGCCGCAGCGGCTCCTGGAGCGTGGCGTAGGGCCGTCCGCCCAGGGCCGCCGTCCCGGACGTGGGCCGGTCGAGGCCCAGCACGAGCCGCATGGTGGTGGACTTCCCGGCGCCGTTGGGGCCGAGGAAGCCGGTGACGCGGCCGGGGCGCACGGTGAAGGTGAGGTCGTCGACGGCTCGTCGGGTGCCGTACTCCTTGGTGAGGTTCCGGATGTCGATGCTGGTCATGGGGACAGCGTGGCCGGTCCGGACGGGCCGGTGCCTCCCCCGCGGGTGGGCGGCGTCTCCCCCGTGCGGGGGAGCCCGTCGCGGCGGCACGCTGGCACGATGGCGCCATGGCACGCTTCCTGCGCCCGCTGCTGCGCGGGGCGACGTACACACGGCTGCTGCACCTGTGGGTGCCGGTGGCGGCCTTCAGCGTGTGGATGTGGGTGGAGCCCCGGATGCCGTGGGTGCCGGCGCTGGTGCTGGTCCCGGTCGGTCTGATCCCGGCCGTGCGGGTGGGCGAGGGCGTGCAGGCGCGGTACATGCTGACGCCGGGCGAGGCGGAACCGGACTTCTCCGTGGGGCCCGCCACGACCTGGCGGGACCGGCTGCGGACCGTGCTGTGGCTGGAGGCGCGGGTGGCACTGGCGGCCGTGACGGCCGTCGCCACGGTCTGGCTGCCGATCCTGTCGTACACGGCCGCCGCGTGCGTCGTCGGCCCGGTGCCCGGGGACGTTCCCCTGGTGGCCGGCACGGAACCCCACTGGGCCTACGCCCTGTTGGTCCCCGTCCCGTTGCTGCTGCTGTACGCGACGGTGGTCGGTCTCGGTGAGCTGGCCACCATCCTCGCCCGGCGGCTGCTCGGCCCGTCCGCCGCCGAGCGTCTCGAGGCGCTCGAGGAGCGCACCGACCAGCTCCTGGAACGCACCCGCATCGCCCGCGAGCTGCACGACTCCATCGGCCACGCCCTGACCATCGCCGTCGTGCAGGCCGGGGCCGCCCGCGCGGCGAACAGTCCCGAGTTCACCGACCGGGCCCTGACCGCGATCGAGGAGACCGGCCGGGCGGCCCTGGAGGACCTGGAGCGGGTGCTCGGCGTCCTGCGGGAGACGGGACGGCCGGTGGGCGGCCGTCCGACGCTCGTGGACGCCGACCGGCTGCTGGAGTCCGCCCGGGCCTCCGGGGCGAAGGTCGACGCCGAACTGACGGGCCCGCTGGAGGCCCTGCCCGGTCCGGTCTCGCGCGAGGGCTACCGCATCCTGCAGGAGGCGCTGACCAACGTGCTGCGGCACGCCGGGGCGGTCCCCGTCAGGGTCCAGGTCCGGGCGGCGGCCGGCGGCCTCGGTCTGGACGTGCGCAACCCGCTGCCGGACGGGAGGGCGGCACCGGGTCGCGGCAGCGGCCTGCGCGGCATACACGAGCGTGCCGCGCTGCTGGGCGGGCGGGCGCACACGGGTCCCGACGACGCCGGTGACTGGCAGGTGCACGTCGAGCTGCCCCTGGGCTGATCTACGCTGGGCGGATGCCGGTCAGAGTCCTCCTCGTCGACGACGAGCCCCTCGTACGCGCGGGTCTGCGCGCCGTGTTGGAGGCGCAGCCCGACATCGAGGTGGCCGGGGAGGCGGCCGACGGGGCCGCCGTCGTCCCGCTCGTGCGGCAACTGCGGCCGGACGTGGTCGCCATGGACGTCCGCATGCCACTGATGGACGGCATCGAGGCCACGCGCGCCCTGCTGCGGACGGTGCCCGAACCGCCCAAGATCCTCGTGGTGACGACCTTCGAGAACGACGAGTACGTGTACGAGGCGCTGCGCGCGGGCGCCGACGGGTTCCTGCTGAAGCGGGCCCGGCCGGCCGAGATCGTGCACGCGGTGCGGCTCGTCGCCGAGGGCGATTCCCTGCTCTTCCCCGCCTCGGTGCGCCAACTGGCCGCCGAGTACGGCGACGGCGGCGGGAACCGCGCCGCCCGCGCCGAGCTGGAGCGGGCGCGGCTGACCGAGCGGGAGGGCGAGGTGCTGCGGCTGATGGCGCGCGGGCTGTCGAACGCGGAGATCGCCGCCCGGCTGATCGTCGGCACGGAGACGGTCAAGTCGCACGTGAGCGCGGTGCTCGCCAAGCTGGGTGCCCGGGACCGCACGCAGGCGGTGATCACGGCCTACGAGTCCGGGTTCGTCGCCCCGGGTTGAGGGACACCCGCGGGCCGGGGCCGGGCGGACCGGCGCTCGCCCGGGGGGAGCGGGCCGAGTACGATCCGGCCAACACGCGCACGAGCTGGGAGGACGGACGTTGGGCAGGCTGACCGGCGGGGATCCGTCGCTGCTGCGGAGGATCAACTCCGCGGTGGTGCTGCACGCGCTGCGTGCCACGGACTGCGCGACGCTGACGGAGATCACCCGGGTCACGGGGCTGTCCCGGCCGACCGTCGAGGGCGTCGTCGAGGGGCTCATAGAGGCCGGTCTGGTCGTCGAGACGGCCGCCGACGACGGGGCGGCCCGGCGGCAGGGGCGGCCCGCGCGGCGGTTCCGGTTCAGGGCGGAGGCGGGGCATCTGCTGGGGCTCGAGATCGGGCCGCACCGCGTCGCCGCGCTCCTCGCCGACCTGGACGGGCGGGTGATCGGGGCGCAGGCTAAGGACGTGGAGGAGACGGCGCCGGCCGACGAGCGTCTGGAGCGGCTGCGCACCGCGGTCGCCGAGCTGCTGCGCCGGGCCGGTGTAGCGCGCGGTTCGCTGCGGGCCGTGGGTGCGGCCACGCCGGGGATCGTCGAGGCGGACGGCACGGTGCGGCTGGGCACGGCGCTGCCCGGGTGGACGGGGCTGCCCCTGGGCGAGCGGCTGCGGCGCAGCTTCAAGTGCCCGGTGCTGGTGGAGAACGACGCGAACGCGGCGGCGGTCGCCGAGCACTGGAAGGGTGCCGCCACCGAGTCCGACGACGTGGTGTTCGTGCTGGCCGGGCTGAGCCCCGGGGCCGGGGCGCTGATCGGCGGGCGGCTGCACCGGGGGTACGGCGGGGCGGCGGGCGAGATCGGCGCGCTGCACCTGCTGGGCCGGGACGTGACGCCGGAGACTCTGCTGTCCACGACGGACCAGCCGCTGCATCCGCTGGACGAGCAGGCGGTCGCCAAGGTCTTCGCCGAGGCGCGGGACGGCGACCAGCGGGCCCGGGCCGCCGTCGAGCGTTTCATCCAGCGGCTGGTGCACGACGTGGCGGCGCTGGTGCTGGCCCTGGACCCGGAGCTGGTCGTCATCGGCGGCTGGGCGGCCGGACTGGACGGCGTGCTGGAGCCGCTGCGGCGGGAACTGGCGCGCTACTGCCTGCGGCCGCCGCGGGTGACCCTGTCGTTGCTCGGCGAGGCCGCCGTGGCGACCGGCGCGCTGCGGCTGGCCCTCGACCACGTGGAGGAGCAGCTGTTCGCCGTGGAGGGTGCGACGGCCCGCCGCTAATCCGCCCGCGGCGGGGCCGTCCACGTCGCTCCGCCGGCCGCTGCCGTCCGCCGGTGTGCCGTCCGGCGGCCCGCCCGTCCCGGTCCGGTGGCCGGCGGGCCGCCGTCGTGCGGAGCGTCCGCCTCCCGGCACGGGCCCGTTCTCGTACGGTCAGGAGGCCCGGGTGTGCGGGCCGTGGTGGATCTCCATGTCGCCCGAGTCGCCGAAGGTCAGCCGGCAGGTGTCCGCTCGGTAGGTGGCGACGGAGAGCGCCGCGGTGCGGCCGCCGGCGAGGTAGCGGGTGGTGACGACCAGGACCGGCGCCCCGGGCAGACGGTCCAGCTCCTTGGCGTCCTCCGCACCGGCCGAGCCCAGCTCGACGGCGTTCTCCCGGCTGTTCAGCTCCAGCCGCTGCAGCTCGCGCAGCACGGCACGCGCGCGTGCGGCGCCGGACGGGGCGTCGATGGCGGAGAGGTCGGGCACCGATGCCGACGGGATGTACAGCAGCTCCGCCGCGACGGGCCGGCCGTGCGTCACGCGCGAGCGGCGGACGGTGTGCACAGGCTCGTCGCGGCCGGTTCCGAGGGCGTCGGCGACGGCCGCGGGGGGTGCCGCGGCCACGCAGTCGGCCGGCTGCCAGCCGTCGTCGGCCGCGCCGGGCCAGGCGTGCTGCCGGGGCCCGACGGCCACGCCCACGCGCGGCGGCGCGACGGTGGTGCCCACGCCGCGGCGGCGCTGGAGCCTGCCCTCCAGTTCGAGCTGCTCCAAAGCCTGCCGGAGCGTGGCGCGGGCGACGCCGAAGCGTGCGGCGAGGTCGCGCTCGTTGGGCAGGACCTCCCCCACGGAGAACTCCGAGTCCAGGGCCTCGGTGAGCTTGGTCCTCAGGTGCCAGTACTTCGGTTCCGGTACCGATTCCAACTGCGTGGTCCCCACCCTGTCCTCCGCAATCGCCGTGGTCCGGCGGCGTTTCGGCGCCCTTGTTTATTAAAGGTTGTTGAAGTTCTCTGCGACGATAGGACGGCCCACCTCCTTGGTCAAGACCAATCCTCGGTCCCGTGCGGGGGACGGGGGCACGGAGCGGGACCGTGTTCACGGGGTGTTCGTACGGAGTCGCACGGGTGACACGACGGCGAAGCCCCCGTCGCGCGGACGAGGGCTTCGGCCCGGGCGGTCGGCGGGGCCGCCGTCAGTCGGTGGGCAGGGACCGCAGCTTGTCGGGGTTGCGGACGACGTAGACGCACTGGACGCGCCCGTCGGCGATGTCCAACTGGAGGACGAAGTCGGGCTTGCCGCCCGCCAGCAGCAGCGCGGCCGGGCCCCCGTTGAGCTCCAGGAAGCGCAGGGTGGCGTCCGGGGCGGTCTTGCGGGCGGCGCCGACGAGGAAGCGCCCCACCTTGTCGGCGCTCTCCAGCACGCGCAGCGGTGCTCGCGACTTGCCGCCGCTGTCGCCCACCAGCCGGACGCCGGGGGCGAGCATCGCCATCAGCCCTTCGAGGTCGCCCTCGGCCGCCGCGGCGAGGAACCGCTCGGTGAGGTCGCGGCGCTGCGCGGGGTCGACGTCGTAGCGGGGCCGGCGTTCGTCGACGTGCCGGCGGGCCCGTCCGGCGAGCTGGCGCACGGCGGCCTCCTCGCGCTCCAGCACGGCGGCGATCTCGGCGTACGGGTAGCCGAACGCCTCGCGCAGCACGAACACCGCCCGTTCCAGCGGTGACAGCGACTCCAGGACGACGAGGACGGCCAGCGAGACGGAGTCGGCGAGCACGGCCCGTTCGGCGGTGTCCGGCACCACGTCGCCGAAGTCGGTGACGCAGGGTTCGGGCAGCCAGGGGCCCACGTACGTCTCGCCCCGCGACGTGATCTGGCGCAGCCGGTCGATGGCGAGGCGGGTGGTGATGCGCACCAGGTAGCCGCGCGGCTCGCGGACGGCGGTCCGGTCGGCCCGGGACCAGCGCAGCCATGCCTCCTGGACCACGTCCTCCGCGTCGGCGAGGCGGCCCAGCATGCGGTAGGCGACGCCCAGCAGGACGGGGCGGTGCTCTTCGAAGACGTCGGTCGCGGTGTCGGTGGTCACCGTCCCATCCCAGCGGACGCGTCCGGCCGTGTCCAGGCGGAACCGCCGGCGTCACGGGCGCGCGCGGAAACGGCGACGGCCGGGGGCTACCCGTCGGTAGCCCTTACTGACACGCTGTCTACGCAACGCCGGCACCGTTCGCGCGTTCCCGGCACCACGTGTTCCCGACAAGGAGCCCCATGTCCGCAACGCTCTCCCTCACGGCCCCCACCGAGCACGGTCCCCAGGACGTCACCCTCGCCTACGCGCGCGTGGGTGCGGGCGAGCCGCTGCTCCTGCTGCACGGCATCGGCCACCACCGGCAGGCCTGGGACCCGGTGGTCGACATCCTCGCGACCGAGCGCGAGGTGACAGCCGTGGACCTGCCGGGGTTCGGGCAGTCGCCCGCACTGCCGCACGGGGTGCCGCACGACCTGGCGACGACGAACGCGGTGCTCGGCGCCTTCTGCGCGGCCCTGGGGCTCGACCGGCCGCACGTGGCGGGCAACTCCCTGGGCGGTCTGCTGGCCCTGGAGCTCGGGCGGCGGAACCTGGTGCGGTCGGTGACGGCCCTGTCCCCGGCCGGCTTCTGGTCGGGGGCCGAGCGGCGCTACGCCTTCACCGTGCTGACGGGGATGCGCCGGACCGCCCGGAGTCTGCCCCTCCCCCTGGTCGAACGGCTGTCCCGCACGGCGGCCGGACGCACCGTCCTGACCAGCACGATCTACGCCCGGCCCGCTCGCCGCTCCCCCGAGGCCGTGGTCGCCGAGACGCTGGCGCTCGCCGGCGCCGAGGGGTTCGCCGAGACGCTCCGGGCCGGACGGAGCGTCCGCTTCACCGACGACGTCCCCGGCATCCCCGTCACCGTGGCGTGGGGCACCCGCGACCGGCTGCTGCTGCCCCGGCAGGGCGTGCGCGCCAAGCACACCATGCCCCGGGCCCGGCTGGTGCGGCTGCCCGGCTGCGGTCACGTCCCGATGAACGACGACCCGGCGCTGGTCGCCCGGGTGATCCTGGACGGCAGCCGCGCCCGGGAGGCGAGCGCCCCGCGGACCTCGTCCGGCACGGTCGGGGCGTAGCCGTCGTCCCGGTGCGGCGCACGCCCGTCCGGGTCGGCGTCCGGCGCCGGCATGCGTCCGGCCCCTCGTACAGTGGGGGCGATCGAGGGGGACGCGATGTTCGGGGGGCCGCTTCCATGACGCCGTCGACCGGCCCGGGCGGCCGGCCCGGTTCCGCCGACCGCAGCGCCGCCTGGGAGCTGCTGCTGCCCGCCGCCTCCGCACCGGCACGCGCGCGTGGCCGCGCCCTCCAGGCGGCCCTGCGGGACGCGGTGCGCTCCGGCCGGCTCGCCCAGGGCACCCGCCTCCCGTCGAGCCGTGACCTCGCGTCCGACCTCGGGGTGTCGCGGGGACTGGTCACGGAGGCGTACGAGCAGCTCACCGCCGAGGGCTACCTGCGCAGCGGGCGGGGCGCGGGGACCTGGGTGGGCGACGCCGTACGGGCCGCCCGCCCGAGCGCGCGCGACCTCGCCCCGCGCTCCCCCGGCGCCCGGGTCGACTTCGTGGCGGGGACGCCGGACCTGTCGCTCTTCCCGCGCTCGGCATGGGCGGCCGCGCAGCGCAGCGCGCTGACGGAGCTGCCGCACGAGGGCCTCGGCTACCCGGACCCGCGCGGACTGCCGCGGCTGCGGACCGCGCTGGCCGAACTGCTCACGCGGCGCCGCGGCGTGGTGGCCGACCCGGAGCGGATCGTGGTGGTCTCCGGGGTGGCGCAGGCGTCGGCCCTGCTCGGCGGCGTGCTCCACGCGCGCGGGACGCGCACCGTCGGCGTGGAGGACCCCGGCAGCCCCCAGCACTCCGCCCTGTACGCGTCGGCGGGCGTACGGACCGTGCCGCTGCCCCTGGACGAGGAGGGGCTCGCCGTCGGCCCGCTGCGCGGCTCCGGCGTCCGCGCGGTCGTGACGACGCCGGCCCACCAGTTCCCCACCGGGATCGCCTACTCGGCGCGGCGGCGGGCCGAACTGCTGGACTGGGCACGGTCCGTGGACGGGCTCGTCCTGGAGGACGACTACGACGGCGACTTCCGCTACGACCGCGCCCCCGTCGGCGCGCTCCAGGGGCTCGACCCGGAGCACGTCGCCTACACGGGCTCGGTGAGCAAGTCGCTGGCCCCGGGGCTGCGGCTGGGCTGGCTGCTGGTGCCCCGGTCGCTGGCGGACGAGGTGACCGAGCGCAAGCGCACCACCGACCTCGGGCATCCGGCCCTCGACCAGGCGGTGTTCGCCCGGTTCCTGGAGCGCGGCGACTACGACCGTCAGCTGCGCCTGTGCCAGCGCGCCTACCGTGAGCGGCGCGACGCGCTGGTGACCGCGCTGGAGGAGCACTTCCCCGGCACACGGGTCTCCGGGATCGCCGCCGGACTCCACGCCATCGCCGCGCTGCCCGGCCGGCACGGCCCGCGGGAGCGCTTCCTCGCGGCCGTCGCCGCGGCCGGCGTCGCGGTGCGGCCCCTGTCGGCGTACGGGCACGCGGACGGCGGTGACGTGACGGAGCCGGGGGTGCGTCTGGTGCTGGGGTACGCGCATCTGCCGCCGGCCCGGATCCGCGAGGGCGTGCGGCTGATGGCCCGGGCGGTGCGGTCCGGCAGATGACGCCGCGGGACGCCGCCACCGCGGCCCCCGCGGCCGGCTGTTCACCCGGGGTTCGCGTGCGCGCCGCGCCGGCCCAGTAGGTCTTGCTGCGCACACCGGCCGGATCTCGTCCCTGGAGGCGCATCCATGTCCCACCGTCCGTTCCCCGGGCGCCGCAGCGTGCTGCGCGGCTCCCTCGCCGCGTCGGCGGCCCTGACCCTCCCCACCGTCCTCGGGGCGGCACCGGCCTTCGCCCGCTCCGGCCGGCCGGCCGCCGGGTGGGGCGTGCAGACGGGTGACGTGAGCGCGCACTCCGGGCTGGTGTGGGTGCGCTCCGACCGGCCGGCCCGGATGATCGTCGAGACGTCCGCCACCGAGTCGTTCCGCAACCCGCACCGGTGGCAGGGGCCGTTGCTCGGCCAGGACACCGACTTCACCGGCACCACCCGGCTGCGTGGACTGCCGCCGGGCGAGCAGATCCACTACCGCGTGCTGCTCGCCGACCCGGACGACCCCCGCCGCACCGGCGAACCGGTCACCGGCACCTTCCGCACCGTGCCGGTCCGGCGCCGCGACGGCGTCCGCTTCGTGTGGTCCGGCGACCTGGCGGGCCAGGGCTGGGGCATCAATCCGGACCTCGGCGGCTACCGCATCTACGACGCGATGGGCGCCCTGGACCCGGACTTCTTCCTGTGCAGCGGCGACAACATCTACGCCGACGGTCCCATCCCGGCGACGGCCGCCCTGCCCGACGGCACGACCTGGCGCAACGTCACCACCGAGGAGAAGTCGAAGGTCGCCGAGACCCTCGCCGAGTTCCGCGGCAACTTCCGCTACAACCTGCTCGACGAGAACCTGCGGCGCTTCAACGCCCGGGTGCCGTCGATCGTCCAGTGGGACGACCACGAGGTCCGCAACAACTGGTACCCCGGTCAGGTCGTCGCGGACACCGACAGCCGCTACACCGAGAAGAGCGTGGACGTGCTGGCCGCCCGGGCCCGGCGCGCGTTCGCCGAGTACTTCCCGGTCTCCACCCTGCGACCCGGCGCGCGCGAGGGGCGTGTGCACCGCGTGCTGCGCCAGGGACCGCTGCTGGACGTGTTCGTGCTGGACATGTGCACGTACCGCAACGCCAACTCGCCCGACGACCAGGCCGTGGACCCGCAGGGCATCCTGGGCCGCGAACAGCTGGAGTGGCTCAAGCGGGAGCTGTCGCGCTCGCGTGCGGTGTGGAAGGTGATCGCCGCCGACATGCCGATCGGCCTGGTCGTGCCCGACGCCACCGAGGGGAAGGCGAACATCGAGGCGGTGGCGCAGGGCGACCCCGGCGCGCCGCTGGGCCGCGAACTGCAGATCGCCGAGCTGCTGCGCTTCGTCAAGCACCGGCGGATCACCGGCACGGTGTGGCTGACGGCCGACGTGCACCACACCTCGGCCCAGCATTACCAGCCCTCGCGGGCCGCGTTCACCGACTTCGAGCCGTTCTGGGAGTTCGTGTCCGGGCCGCTCAACGCGGGCGCGTTCCCGGCCAGTGCCCTCGACGGCACCTTCGGCCCGGAGCGGGTGTTCGTGAAGGCGCCGACCGCCTCGAACGTCTCGCCCGCGGGCGGCTACCAGTTCTTCGGCGAGGTCGACATCGACGGTGACAGCGCCGAGCTGACGGTGCGGCTGCGCGAGCAGGACGGCACGGTGCTGTTCACCAAGGTGCTCCGGCCCGGACTGGTCGGCCAGTAGCTCACGTAACCTGTCCGATGTGCCGCGCACCGGCGTCATCCCCCGGTGCGCGGCCCGGTGTTGGGCCGCGGCGGCACTCCGCCCCCGGGCCCCGAATGTCCCGGAAGCGCTCTTTACCCATCGGTCACAGGGCGTTCGTGATCACGCAACACACTTCCTCCACAGTGGTCGCATGAGTCGAGACATGTCCGAACTGACCGGAGCCCTGACGCAGGCGGGGCACGACCTCGGAACACCGGGCCTCATGGTTCTGGCCTCGATGGCCGCCCTGCTCGCCACGGCGGGCTTCCACACCTGGTGGGTACGGCGTCACGGGCACGCCCCGCCGGCGGAGGATACCGGCGCCCGGCCGCCGTCCGCCGGGCCCTCCGGCCGGGCCGCGGCCGCGTCCGGGCGGGAAGGGGCGGCGGAGGCCGGCTCCGGGGACAGCGCGCTGTGGCGGATGCGGACGACGGTGCGGGACGCGCCGGGGTCGCTGGCCGCCCTGTGCGCTGCCCTCGCCGAACGGAAGGTGGACATCCTGAGTCTCCAGACGCATCCGCTGGCCGACGGCACGGTGGACGAGTTCCTGCTCCGCGCCCCCGGCGGGCTGAGCGGTTCCGGGCTGGCCTCGGTGGTGTCCGCGGCGGGCGGCGCCGACACCTGGACGGAGCGGGCCGACGCCCACGACCTGGTCGACGCGCCGACCCGGGTCCTCGGGCTGGCCGCCCGCACGGCCCTGGACGCGGCGGAACTGCCCCTGGCGCTGCGTCAGCTGCTGGGCCGGTGCACGATCCGGTCGCTGCCCGCCGGAGCGCGCGCGGACGCCGGGGTGCCGGCGGAGGGCGCCCTGGAGGACACCGTGCTGCGGCTGCGCGCCCCGGAGGGCGGCGTGATCAGCGTGGAGCGGCCGTACCTGCCGTTCACACCCGCCGAGTTCGCCCGGGCGCGGGCGCTGGTCGAGCTGGACGCCCGGCTCGGCCCGCGCCTTCCGCGCGGCCGGGACGTGCTGACGCTGCCCGAGGGCCACGACATCACGGTCCGCCGCGCCGACGTCCGTGACCTGCGGGCGGCGAGGGAGATGCACGAGCGGTGCTCGGACGGGACCCTGCGGATGCGGTACCACGGCCCGGTCGGGGACACCGACCGCTATCTGAACCACCTGCTCAGCCCGCGCTACGGCCGGACCCTCGCCGTGCAGAGCGCCTCGGGCCGGATCGTCGCGCTCGGTCATCTGCTGTGGGACGGGGACGAGACGGAGGTCGCCCTGATCGTCGAGGACGCCTGGCAGCGCCGGGGCATCGGCGGCGAACTGCTCGGGCGGCTCGTGGCGATGGCGGCGGAGACGGGCTGCGCGAGCGTGTACGCCGTCACGCAGGCGTCGAACACCGGCATGGTCGCCGCGATGCGCGGCCTGGGCCTCCCCCTCGACTACCAGATCGAGGAGGGGACCCTGGTCGTCACCGCCCGCCTGGACACCGCGGCCCGTGCGGCGGTGCGGTGGCCGCACGGGGAGCGGATCGGCACGGAGTAGCCGTACGGGCCGCGCGGGGCGCCGTCACTCGGTCCGCGACAGCGCCTCCCGCAGCGGGACCGCCTCCACCCGCTCCCCCAGCGCCGCGTCCAGGTCGGCCCACAGGTCCTCGACGTCCTCCAGGCCGGCCGACAGCCGCAGCAGCCGGTCGCTCACCCCGGCGCCGCGGCGGTCGTCGGCGTCCACGATGCGGTGGCTGATGGACGCCGGGTGCTGGATGAGCGTGTCGACGCTGCCGAGGCTCACCGCCGGGGTGACCAGGCGGACGCGTGCGATGACGTCGTGCGGGTCGCCGTGCACCTCGAAGGAGACCATCGCGCCGCCGATGCTCGGGTAGTGGACGCGGGCCACGCGCGGGTCGGCGGCGAGGCGCCCGGCGAGTTCGGCGGCGTTGGCGGAAGCGGCCCGCACCCGCACCGGCAGGGTGGACAGGCCGCGCAGCAGCAGATAGCCGGCCAGCGGGTGCAGGACGCCGCCGGTGGCGAAGCGGACCTGGCGCAGCCGTCCCGCGAACTCCTCGTCACAGGCCACCACACCGGCCAGTACGTCCCCGTGGCCGCCGAGGTACTTGGTGGCGCTGTGCAGCACCAGCCGGGCGCCGTGCTCGGCGGGCCGCTGGAGCACGGGGGTGGCGAAGGTGTTGTCCACGAGCAGCGGGACGGACCCGCAGGCGTGGGCGACGGCCCGCAGGTCGACCTCGGCGAGCGTGGGGTTGGCGGGGGTCTCCACGATCACCAGGCCGGTGTCCGGGCGCAGGGCGTCCGCGATGCCCGCCGGGTCGGTCCAGGTGACCTCCGAGCCGAGCAGTCCGGCGGTCAGGAGGTGGTCGCTGCACCCGTACAGGGGCCGTACGGCGACGACGTGCCGCAGTCCCATGGATGCCCGCACCAGCAGGACGGCACTCAGCGCGGCCATGCCGCTGGCGAAGGCGACCGCGGCCCCGGTCCCCTCCAGCCGGGCCAGCGCGGTCTCGAAGCGGGCCACGGTCGGGTTGCCGAGGCGGCCGTAGACCGGCGGGCCGTCCGGTTCGGCGCCGGTGGCGGCGAAGGCGTCGATGCGGGCGGCCTCGCCGCGGCTGTCGTACGACGGGTAGGTCGTGGACAGGTCGATGGGCGGGGCGTGCAGTCCCTGGCGGGCGAGGTCGTCGCGGCCGGCGTGCACGGCCTCGGTAGCCAGTGCCCTGCTCCGGGATGCGGTGGGGCGTACGTCGTCGGAGGGTGACGTGTGCATGCGCGCAGAGTCCATGGGCGAAGACTGAACACCGCACGGAAGATCGGCGCCGGATGCCGTGCTACGTTCGGCACATGGCCGACTCCGTCGTACTCGATCCGGTGGATCTCCATCTGCTGCGGCTGCTGCAGAACGACGCCCGGACCACCTACCGCGACCTCGCCGCCCAGGTCGGGGTCGCACCGTCGACCTGCCTGGACCGGGTGACCCGGCTGCGACGGGCCGGGGTGATCCTCGGCCACCGGCTGGAGCTGGACCCGGCGAAGCTGGGACGGGGTCTCCAGGCGCTGCTGTCGGTGCAGGTGCGGCCGCACCGGCGGGAACTGGTCGGGCCGTTCGTGGAGCGGATCCGGGCACTGCCGGAGTCGCGCACCGTCTTCCACCTGACCGGCCCCGACGACTACCTCGTGCACGTCGCGGTCGCGGACATGGCGGACCTGCAGCGGCTGGTCCTGGACGGGTTCACCTCCCGCAAGGAGGTGGCCCGCGTCGAGACGCGGCTGATCTTCCAGCAGTGGGACTGCGGACCTCTGCTGCCGCCCGCCGCCCCGGGGACCACGCCCTGAGCGAAATCCGGCCGCCGGCGGCACCGGCCGGGCGCAGCGGGCTGACGCGGCACCGGTATCCGTACGAGGATGTCCGCATGTCAGAGACCAAGAGCCCGCTGCCCCGCGAGGTCGCCGACGCCTACGTCGACGAGCTCATCGCCCTCGACCCGGTCACCGGTACGTACCTCGGTGTCGCCGAGAGTTCCAGCCGCCTGCCCGACTTCTCCCCGGCGGGGCAGGAGGCCCTGGCGGAGCTGGCGCGGACGACGCTCGCCCGGCTGGACGAGGCGGAGCGCCGGCCCGGCGGTGACAGCGACGTGGAGCGGCGCTGCGCCCGGCTGCTGCGGGAGCGTCTCACCGCCGAACTCGCGGTGCACGAGGCCGACGAGGGCCTGCGCTCGGTGGGCAACATGGGCACGGCCGCGCACTCGGTGCGCGAGGTCTTCACCGTGACGCCCACGGAGACCGACGAGGACTGGTCGCGGATCGCCGAGCGGCTGCGCGCGGTGCCGGCCGCGCTGGCGGGTTACCGCGAGTCCCTCGCGCAGGGTCTCGAACGCAAGCTGTACGCCGCTCCGCGCCCGACCGCGACCTTCGTCGAGCAGCTCGGCGAGTGGGCGGACACGGGCGAGGGACGCGGCTGGTTCGAGGACTTCGCCGCCGCCGGCCCCGAGGCGCTGCGCACGGAGCTGGACGAGGCCGCGCGGGCCGCGACCGCCGCCGTGACGGAGCTGCGGGACTGGATGCGCGACGTGTACGCGCCGGCGATCGAGGGCGCCCCGAACACGGTGGGCCGCGAGCGCTACGCCCGCTGGTCGCGCTACTACAACGGCACCGACCTCGACCTGGACGAGGCGTACGCGTACGGCTGGGCCGAGTACCACCGGCTGCTCGCCGAGATGAAGCGCGAGGCGGAGAAGATCCTGCCGGGCGCCGGGACGCCCTGGGTGGCGCTGGCCCACCTGGACGAGCACGGCCGGCACATCGAGGGCGTGGACGAGGTCCGCGACTGGCTCCAGGGCCTGATGGACCGGGCGATCGAGGCGCTGGACGGCACCCACTTCGAACTCGCCGAGCGGGTGCGGAGGGTGGAGTCGCGCATCGCCCCGCCCGGCAGCGCGGCGGCCCCCTACTACACGCCCCCGTCGGAGGACTTCTCGCGCCCCGGGCGGACCTGGCTGCCGACCATGGGCATGACCCGTTTCCCGGTCTACGACCTGGTCTCCACCTGGTACCACGAGGGCGTCCCGGGTCACCACCTCCAGCTCGCCCAGTGGGCGCACGTCGCCGAGAACCTCTCCCGCTACCAGGCCTCGGTCGGCATGGTCAGCGCCAACGCCGAGGGCTGGGCGCTGTACGCGGAGCGGTTGATGGACGAGCTGGGCTTCCTGACGGACGCGGAGCAGCGGCTCGGCTATCTGGACGCGCAGATGATGCGGGCCGCCCGGGTCATCGTGGACATCGGCATGCACCTGGAGCTGGAGATCCCGGCGGACTCGCCCTTCCACCCGGGCGAGCGGTGGACGCCGGAGCTGGCGCAGGAGTTCTTCGGTGCGCACAGCAGCCGCCCGGCGGACTTCGTGGAGAGCGAGCTCACCCGGTACCTGACGATCCCGGGCCAGGCGATCGGCTACAAGCTCGGTGAGCGGGCGTGGCTGCTGGGCCGGGAGAAGGCCCGTGAGCGGCACGGCGACGCCTTCGACGCGAAGGCGTGGCACATGGCGGCGCTCTCCCAGGGCTCGCTGGGTCTGGACGACCTGGTGGACGAGCTGTCCCGGCTCTGAGAAGGGTCCGGCGCCGGGTCTACCGGTCGGTGAGCGGCCGCAGTTGCACGACGTTCAGCCATGTCTCCGGACCGGGCCGGACGGCGGCCGCGCGTACCGCGTACCGGCCCGGTTCCAGGGCCACTCGCACGTGGTCGGCCCGGTCGCAGGCGGCGCCGGGCCAGGCCGCGTCGAAGAGGAACACCGGGCCGGGCACCCGCCAGGTCACCTCGGGCTCCCAGTCGGCCGTGTCGAGGGCGGCGGGCAGCCCGGCCAGCACCTCGTCCTCGGAGTCGGCCGCACACCAGCGGACGAAGGCCCGGTGGCCCGGCAGGTAGGCGGTGGAGGCGGGTTCGTCGCCGAGGACCAGGGCCGCCGAGTCGCCGACCGGCAGGAGGCCGACCTGGCCGTCGACCTCGCAGGCCCGGTCGTAGTCGGAGGCCGTCTCCTCGCCGTCGGCGCCGGTCCAGAACGGCAGGACCGTCTCCGGCACCGCTATGAGCGGACCGCCGCCCGACTCCACCCACTCCACCGCGCCCGGCTCCGCGTATCGCACCATGCGGCAGAACCTACACGTCCGCCGACAGCCGCTGTCGGCCGCCCACGGGGCTGTTCAGCCCAGGCTCCGCTGCCGCACCGCGGAGCCCGACCGGCCCTTGACGACCTCCAGTTGGGCGTGGACCCGGCGGCGCAGGTCGGCGACGTGGCTGACGATGCCGACGCTGCGGTCCCGCTCGCGCAGTGAGTCGAGGACGTCGAGGACCTCGTCGAGGGTCTGGTCGTCGAGGCTGCCGAACCCCTCGTCGATGAAGAGGGTGTCCAGGCGGACCCCGCCGGCCTCGTCGGTGACGACGTCGGCGAGCCCCAGCGCCAGGGCGAGGGAGGCGAAGAAGGTCTCGCCGCCGGACAGCGTCGCCGTGTCCCGCTCCCGGCCGGTCCAGGCGTCGACGACGTGCAGTCCGAGGCCGCTGCGTCCGCGCCCGGTGCGGTCGTCGGAGTGGACGAGGGTGTAGCGGCCCGAGGACATCCGCTGCAGGCGCGCGGTCGCGGCGGCGGCGACCTGTTCCAGTCGCGCCGCCAGCACGTACGACTCCAGGCGCATCCGGCGTTCGTTGTCCGCGGAGGTGCCCGCGGCGAGGGACGCGAGGCGGGCGACGCGCTCGTACTCGTCGCGCAGGGGGGCGAGCCGGCGCACCGAGGTGGTGGCGTGCTGCGACAGCCGGGCGAGCTCGGCGCAGCGCCGGGCGGCGGCGTCGCGCGCGGAGGAGGCGTCGCGCAGCCGTCGGCCCGCGTCGGCCGCGTCGCGTTCCGCGGCGGCGAGGTCGGCGGGCGGCTGCCGGGCGGCGTCGGCGGTGTCGGCCTCGGCCAGGACCGCGCGGACGGCGGTCTCCTCGGTCTGCCAGGCGTCGAGCCGTCGCTGGAGGTCGCGGTGGGCGGCGTCGTCGAGGAGTGCGTCGGCAGCCTCCCGAGGGGTGTCGAACCCGGCCCGGAAGGCGGCGTCCGCGAGGCGTGCGTCGGCGTCCTTGAGCCGCTGGGCGGTGTCCTCGGCGACGCGTACGGCCTCGGCGGCCTCGGTGAGCAGGGCGGCCCGCCGTTCCAGCTGGGCCGACCGTTCGGCGACGCTGCCGGCCGTGCCGCGCGCCTGGGCCAGCTCCCCCTCCAGGGCGGCCTGTTCGCGTTGCAGCCGTTCCCGGTGGGCGACGCGGGAGGCGGCCCGGACGGCGGCCTCCTGCTGGGCCGTGACGCGCCGCTCCCGCTCGTGCTCCGCCCTGCGCAGCTCCTCCTGGGCGGCGTGGAGTCCGGAGGCGAGGGCCCGTGCCCGCGCGTACCGGGACTCCAGTTCCCCGGCCTCCGCGGCCAGTTGCTCCGCTGGTGTGTCGCCGGCCTCGGCCGTGGCGGCGGCGAGCGCCTCCCGTACGGAGCCGGAGTGCCGTTCGGCGGCGGCGCGCCTCTCCTCCGCCCGCTGGTGTCCGGCGAGGGCCCGCTCCTCGGCCTCCCGGTCGACGTGCCCGGCGATCCGGCGTGCGGGGGCGGGGTGTTCGGTGGCCCCGCAGACGGCGCAGGGTTCGCCGTCGGTGAGGTGCGCGGCGAGTTCGGCGGCGATGCCGTTCAGCCGCTGTTCCTTGAGGTCGAGCCAGTGGGCGCGGGCCTCGACCGCCTCCTCGGCCGAGGCCAGTGCCTGTCGGTGGGCGGCCTCCGCCGCGGCGGCGAGCCGGTCCCGTTCCCGGGCGGCGGTGAGGCGCCGGTGCGCCGGATCGCGCTGCACGGCGAGCTGTTCGGCGTGGGTCGCGGCCTCCTGGGCGGAGTCGACACGGGCCTGGAGCGTGCCCCGGCGTTCCGCCCAGTCGGCCAGCCAGGTCTCCGCCTCGTGCAGGACGTCCTCGTCGGCCCGTTCCTGCCGGTCGAGGCCCGCGCGTTCCGCGGCGAGTCCGGCGAGGCGTCCCTCCGCCCGCCGGGCCGACTCCAGCGAGCCGAGCTCCTCGGCGGCCCGGCGGGCGGCGGCGGCCAGTCCGGCGGCACCGGCGTCGACGAGGGCCTCGGGGAGCAGGGCACGCGCCCGCGTCTCCGCGTCGGCCGCCCGCCGGTGCTCGGCGTCGGCCGCGTCGCGCAGCTCCAGGGCGGGGGCGACGGTCCCGGCCTTCCGGGCCCGCTCCATGCGCTGCCGGGCGGCCCGGTGGGCTCCGGCGCGTTCCTCCAGCCGCGCGGCCCGTTCCCGTGCCTCGGTGTAGCGCTGTTGCAGCCGGTGCCGTTCGCGCGCGGCGGCGAGGCCGCGCTCGGCGGCGGCCTGGGCGGACTCGGCGGCGGTGAGCCGGCAGTCGGCCACGGTGAGCAGCTCCTGGGCGGTGCTGCGGGCGACGGCGGCGGCGCTCAGCACGGCCTCGGCGAGGCCCGGATCGCCCGGCGCCAGCTCCGGCAGGACCATGGCGTCGCCGGCGGCCTGCTGCATCCGGTGGGCGTCCGCGAGCAGCGAGGCGTCCCCCTCCCGCACCTGGGCCTCGGTCGTGCGGCGCCGCTCGGCGAGGCGCTTCTCGACCTCGGCGAAGCGGCGGGTGTCGAAGAGCCGGCCGAGCAGCTTGCCGCGTGCCTCGGCGTCGGCGCGCAGGAAGCGGGCGAAGTCGCCCTGGGGCAGCAGCACGACCTGGCAGAACTGCTCGCGGCTCATGCCGAGCAGCTGGGTGATCTCCTCGCCGATCTCCTGGTGGGAGCGGCTGAGGTCCTTCCAGGCCCCGGCGGTGGCGTCGTACTCGCGCAGCCAGGTCTGGGCCTTGTCGACGGTGGTGCCGACGCCCCTCTTCTTGGGGCGTTCCCAGGGCGGCTGCCGGGTGACCTCCAGCCGCCGTCCGGCGACGGTGAGTTCGAGGCACACCTCGGTGCGGGTGCCGGCGGCGGCGTGGTCGCTGCGCAGGGTCATGCCCTGGCCGCTCTGCCGGGCGCCGGGGACGGAGCCGTACAGCGCGTAGCAGACGGCGTCGAGGACGGACGTCTTTCCGGCGCCCGTCGGTCCGTGCAGCAGGAACAGCCCGGCGGCCGACAGGTCGTCGAAGTCGACGCTCTGCGCTCCGCCGAAGGGCCCGAAGGCCGTGATGTCGAGCCGGTGCAGCCTCACCGGGCCACCTCCCGGACGGTCTCGTCCGTGCGCACGGCGTCGAAGGCGTCCCGCAGTACGGCCTGTTCGCGGCCGTCGGGGCCGACGCCGCGCACGTGGGCCACGAAGTCCTCGGCGATCTGCTGGTCACCGCGGCCCGCGAGGCGCCGGGCGTAGGACACCGCCGGGTCGTCCGGGGCGCGGTCGGGGTCGAAGACGAGGCTGAGGGTGTGCGGGAAGCGCTCGGTGAGCCGGGCCATGGGGTCGGCCGGCCGCACCGGGTCGGTGAGGGTCGCCTCGACCCAGGCGTCCTCGTGCCGGGCCAGCCGGGGGTCGGCGAGCAGTTCCTCCAGGGTGCCCCGCAGGCGGGCCAGCGGACGCGGCACCGGGCAGTCGACGCGTTCGGCCGTGACCGTGCCGCCGGCGTCCAGGTCGACGAGCCACATGCTCTTGCGGTGGGCGGCCTCGGAGAAGGAGTACGGCAGCGGGGAGCCCGAGTAGCGGACGCGCCCGGTGATGGTCTGGCAGCCGTGCAGGTGCCCCAGCGCCACGTAGTCCACGCCGTCGAAGACACCGCTGGGCACGGCGGCGACTCCGCCGACGGTGATGTCCCGCTCGCTGTCGCTCGGCTCGCCGCCGGTGACGAAGGCGTGCGCGAGGACGACGGAGCGGGTGCCCCGCGCGCGCGTGGCGAGGTCGGCGCGGACCCGGTCCATGGCGGCGGCGAGCACGCTCTCGTGTCCGGCCTTCTCCACCGCGAACTCGGTCCTCACCAGGGCGGGTTCGAGGTAGGGAAGCCCGTAGAAGGCCACGTCCCCGTGCGCGTCGGGCAGCACCACCGGGGTGCCGCATCCCGCCGGGTCGGTGCGCAGGTGGATGCCGGCGCGGTCGATGAGTCCGGCGCCGACGCCGAGGCGGCGGGCCGAGTCGTGGTTGCCGGAGATCATCACCGTCGGCACCCCGAGGCGGGCGAGGCGGTGGAGGGCGTCGTCGAACAGCTCGACCGCGGCGAGCGGCGGCACCGCCCGGTCGTACACGTCCCCCGACACGACCACGGCGTCGACGTGGTGCTCGCGGACGGTCTCGACGAGGTGGCCGATGAACGCGGACTGGGCGTCGAGCATGTTCACCCGGTGGAACGCCCGGCCCAGATGCCAGTCGGACGTGTGCAGCAGTCTCACCGGTCCGCTCCGCCCCGCACGCCCACTCCCACCGCAAACTCACAGCCGGTACCCACGACCACCTGAGCGTGGTCGGCCCGGACCACGCTAGTACGTCGGCGCACCACTCCTCCCGCGAATGGCCTCGCATCCCGCGCAGCGGCGCCCGGATTGCCCCGGAACGAACCTTTTCCTCCGGTGTGCGGGCCGGGTGATGTCCGGCTCACGCGTCCCCGTACGCCTCTCCGCCCAGCTCGAAGCCGGCCGTTCCCGCCGTCGCGTCCGCCAGCCAGCCCCGGAAGGCGTCCACCTCGGCGTCCGGCAGGCCGATCTCGATGGTGACCGCTTCGGCGTACCGCACGTCGCGCACCTCCCGCCCGGTCGCGCGCAGCTCGTTCTGGAGCTTGCCGGCCCGCTGGTGGTCGACGGTCACCGTGGCCAGGCGGAACCGGCGGCGGGTGAGCGTACCGAGGTCGTCCAGGGCCTCGCCCACCGCTCCGCCGTAGGCGCGGATGAGTCCGCCCGCACCGAGCTTGACGCCGCCGAAGTAGCGGGTGACGACGGCGACGACGTACCGCATGTCGCGGCGCAGCAGCATCTGGAGCATCGGAACGCCCGCGGTGCCGCCGGGCTCCCCGTCGTCACTGGCCTTCTGCACGGCGGCGTCGGCGCCGATGACGTAGGCCCAGCAGTTGTGGTTGGCGTCGGCGTGCTCCCTGCGCACGGACGCGACGAACGCCTGGGCCTCCTCCTCGGTGGCCGCCGGGGCGAGGGCGCACAGGAAGCGCGAGCGGTTGATCTCGGTCTCGTGCACGCCCGCGCGGGGCACCGTGCGGTACTCGTCCTGCATCCGGCCAGCCTAATCCGTGGCCGGGAGCGTTCCGGAGCCGCCCGGCGCGAGCTCAGTCCGGGGATCCCACGTCACGGGTCAGGTCGAGGCCGAGCAGACGGTCCGCGTAGGCGAAGGTCTCGAAGCGGGCACCGTCGGGGACGGCCGGGTCGGTCTCCGCCTCGCGCAGCACCCGGAGCAGCGCGGGGGTGTCCAGGTCGTCCTCCCAGGCCGCGCGGAGCCGGTCGCGCACCTCGCCGGGGACGGGTCGGGAGGGCTGCCGGGCCCAGCCGGCGACCGCACGGCGCAGGCGCGCGAGGGTGGCGCCGGCCTCGTCCAGCACGGCCGCGTCGAGCCGCACGGACGTGCTCCGGTGCCGTTCCAGCAGCGCCAGGCGCAGCGCGTAGGGGTCGGCGCCGGCCAGGGCGTCCGGCCGCGCCGGGGTACGCCGCCCCCTCGTGCACGACGTGGAGGGCCTGGGAGGCGTCCGGCCCGTACGGGCCGTTCTCGAAGGGCCGGACACCGAGGGCGGCGGCGTCCCGCCGCAGTCCGTCCCCTTCCTCCCCGCCGTCCAGCACGGCCCACACGGGCGTGCCGCCGATCTCCAGGGCACGGACGAGGACGTCGGTGACGAGCAGCACGCGCAGGCCGGTGGTGTCCCGGCCCGTCGCGTGCGCCTCTACACGGGTGAAGCCCCGCCGGACGGGGGCGGCGGGGACCGGTTCGCCGGTCCGGGCGTCGATGATGCGCAGCACGGGCCGAGCGTAGGCGGGCCGTGCCCCCGGCGCACCGTGGGCGCGCGCCGAGAGGGTGCCTCGGGGGAATCTCCGCCCGCCGTCCCCGGTTGTCGGTGACGACCGTCCGTTCGACAAGCCGAGGAGGCCGCCGGTGTACGGCGACGACGCAACCGTCCGCAAGATTCTCACCGAGCTGGGTGACACCTGGGCCGTGGTGGGCCTGTCGTCGAACCGGCGGCGCGCCGCGTACGGCGTCGCCGAGGTCCTCCGGCGATTCGGCAAGCGGGTTGTGCCGGTGCACCCCAAGGCGGAGACGGTGCACGGCGAGCGGGGGTACGCCTCCCTCGAGGACATTCCGTTCGACGTGGACGTGGTCGACGTGTTCGTCAACAGCGACCTCGCGGGGGCGGTGGCCGACGAGGCGGTCGCCAAGGGGGCCGCGGCGGTCTGGTTCCAGCTCGGGGTGGTGGACGAGGCCGCGTACGAGCGGACCCGGGCGGCGGGCACCGAGATGGTGATGGACCGCTGCCCGGCGATCGAGATCCCGCGGCTCGGCTAGCCGGGCGCTCCCGGCCGGCGGGCCTCAGGCGATGCCCAGCCCCTCCAGCACCACGGCACCGGGCAGCTCCGCGAGTGCCTTGCCGGGGACGAGCAGTTTCCCGCGCCGGCGTCCGCTGCCGACGAGGACGTAGGGCAGGTCGACGACGGCCGGGTCGACCAGGACCGGCCAGTCGGCGGGCAGGCCGAGCGGTGTGATCCCGCCGTACTCCATGCCGCTCTCGCCCGTGGCCGTGTCCATCGGGGCGAACGACGCCTTGCGGGCTCCGAGATGACGGCGCACGGCCCCGTTGACGTCGACCCGGGTCGTGGAGAGCACCACGCACGCGGCGAGCGTGCTCTCGCCGCCCCGCTTGCCGGAGACCACCACGCAGTTCGCGGACCGCTCCAGCAGCTCGCGGCCGTAGTGCTCGACGAAGACGGCGGTGTCGGCCCATTCCGGATCGGTGTCGACGTAGACGATCTGCTCGGCGGGGACGCTGCCGCGCCAGTGGCGCACGGCGTCGGCGACCGGGGCGGTCAGCTGGTCGAGGCGGTCCGGAGCGGGAGCGGCGCTGTCGAAGTGTCCGATGGGTGCGTGCATGGCCGCACGCTAACAAGGTTGTCCCAACCCGTGGCCGGCCGTCTCAGCGGACGGGCGGCACCGACACCGCCATGATCATCTCCATCGGTTCCGCGCCCTCGTTGGCGTACGTGTGGGGCGTGGCGGCCTCGAAGGAGGCGCTCGCGCCCCGGGGCACGCGATGGGCCACGCCGTCCACGGTGAGGGTGAGTTCCCCGGACGTGACGTGCACCAGCTCCACCGTGCCGGCGGGGTGCGGGTCGGAGGGGCTGCTCTCGCCCGGCATCAGCCGCCAGTCCCACATCTCCAGCGGGCCCGGGGCCTCGGTGCCGGCGAGGAGCCGGTTGTAGCTGCCGGCGTCGGTGTGCCAGAGCCGCACGGCCTGCTCGGCGGGGACGACGCGGACCGCCGGGCCCTGTTCGTAGTCGAGCAGGGTGGTGATGCTGACGCCCAGTGCGTCGCCGATCTTGACGACCGTGCCGAGGCTGGGGTTGGTCCGCGCCTGTTCGATCTGGATGAGCATGCCGCGGCTGACGCCGGCCCGCGCGGCCAGCGCGTCCAGCGTGAAACCGCGCTCGGTGCGCCAGCGTTTGACGTTCCGCGCCAGGGACTGGGTCAGCAGGTCGAGGTCCGACACATTCCGTCCATCATTTTGATTTATGCGCGGTTCAGTGCAGTGAACTGCGGCGCATTGCACCCGATCGTTCACTTCACTGTACTTCGAGGCGACGCGGGGCCGCGCCCGCGTTCAGCCCTCGGCGGCCGGCTCCGCCAGCTTGCCCGCGGGCGCCTCGTCCAGCTCCGCCAGCCGGGCCACGGCCTCCTCGTCCAGCCGGGCCAGGGCCCGCAGCTGCTCCGGCGTGACCCCCTCGGGCACCGGCACGGGGGCCGGGGTCCGCATCGGCGGCTGCCAGCCCTCCGCGGGCGTCCAGCGTCGTACGACCCGGGCGGGCGCGCCCGCCACCACGGCGTGGTCGGGAACGGTGCCCCGGACCACGGCGCCTGCGGCGACCACCACGTTCCGTCCGATCCGCGCACCGGGCAGGATCACCGCGCCGGTGCCGACCCAGCAGCCGGAACCGATCTCCACCGTCTCCATCCGGGGCCACTGCTTGCCGATGGGCTGGTGCGGGTCGTCGTAGGAGTGGTTGGTGGAGGTGACGTAGACGTACGGGCCGAAGTAGCAGTCGCTGCCGATGGTGACGGTGGTGTCCGCGATGACGTGGCTGCCGCGGCCGAGGACCACTCCGTCGCCGATGCGCAGGATCGGCTCGGGGCCCAGGTCGAGGTCGGGCATCAGCCCGGCGGTCAGCGTGACCTGCTCACCGATGATGCAGTGGGCGCCGACGTGTATCCAGGGCTCGCCGAAGACCGTGCCGAGCGGGAAGGCGAGCCGGGTGCCCGTGCCCAGCGCGCCGAAGCGGAAGCGCCCGGGGTGCGCGGCGGTGACGGAGCCGGTGCGCTGCACCCAGGCCCAGCCCGCGTGGACGGCGCGCTGCGCGAGCCGGCTGGACCAGGACGAGAACGTGTTCTTGCGCTTCGGCACCCGCTCACGGTACTCAGCACGCGGCGCGGGGAAGCCGCCGGAGGCCTGTGATCTTCACCCCACCGGGTGGCGTACGGTGCACTGCAGCACCCGACCAGGAGGCGGAGATGACGCAGAAGGCGCTGATCACGGGCATCGGCGGCAAGGACCCGAAGGTGGACGCGGAGGCCTTCGTGGCGCCGACGTCCTCGGTCGTCGGCGAGGTGACGCTGCACGCGGGGGCGAGCGTCTGGTACGGCGCGGTGCTGCGCGGCGACGTCGAGCGGATCACCGTCGGAGCCGACAGCAACGTCCAGGACAACTGCACGCTCCACGCCGATCCCGGCTTCCCCGTCACGGTCGGCGAGCGCGTCTCCATCGGGCACAACGCGGTCGTCCACGGGGCGACGGTCGAGGACGACTGCCTGATCGGCATGGGCGCCACCGTCCTCAACGGCGCGGTGATCGGCGCCGGTTCACTGGTGGCCGCGCAGGCGCTCGTCCCGCAGGGCATGCGGGTGCCGCCGGGCTCCCTGGTCGCCGGGGTGCCGGCGAAGGTGAAGCGTGAGCTGACGGAGGAGGAGCGGCAGGGCGTCACGCTGAACGGGACGATGTACGCCGCACTGGCCTCGCGGCACCGGGAGGCGCTGGCCGAACCCCGGTAGGAGACCGTCCGCGGGCGCAGCGCCCCGTACCCCTCCGGGGCGCGCCGCTACTCGGCGGCGGGGACGGCCTGGGCCTTCTTCGCCTTGCGCTTGAGCACCAGCATCGAGGTCACGCCGATCAGGACCGCGATCACCAGGCCCAGCCACGAGAAGCGCTTGAGCCAGGACTCGGCGACGACACCGACGTAGTAGATGACGGCGGTGGTGCCGCCCGCCCAGACGATGCCGCCCAGGACGTTGGCGATCAGGAACTTCCAGTAGGGCATCCGCAGCACGCCGGCCAGCGGGCCGGCGAAGATGCGCAGCAGGGCGACGAAGCGGCCGAAGAACACGGCCCACATGCCCCACTTCTGGAAGGACCGCTCGGCGGTGGCGATGTGCCCCTCGCCGAAGTGCTTCGGGAACTTCTTGCCCAGCCAGGCCAGCAGGGGCCGGCCGCCCCTGCGGCCGATGGCGTACCCGATGGAGTCGCCGATCACCGCGCCCGCGCTGGCGCAGGCACCGAGGATCACCGGGTCGACGCCGCCGTGCTGGGAGGAGAGCAGAGCCGCCGAGACGAGGATGATCTCGCCGGGCAACGGGATGCCGAGGCTCTCCAGACCGATGACCAGTCCGACGACCGCGTAGACCGCCGCCGCGGGCACCGTGTCGAGCCACTCCGTGACGTGCAACGCCACATCCTCCCGATTCGCGTCCCTGCCGTGCGCGGGTGTGTGTGCGCCCGCCGCTTCCCGGGTGCGCCTCGCCCGAGGCGCACCCGGGAAGCCTACCGGTCCGCGCGGCGGTGCCCGGTCCGGGTCCTCACCGCCGGCCCGCGGCTAGCCGTTGGGCCGCAGGGTCCACACCACGGTCACCTCTCCGGTCACCGCCCCGTCCGCGCGCTGGATGGCGACGGTCACCGGGAACTCGGGGCGCTTGCCCTCGTCCAGCTCCGCGACGACCTCGGCGATCGGGCGGCCGAGGGTCGCGGTGGCGGTCACCGGGCCCAGGGCGATCTTCTTGAACGCGATCTCGGCGGTGACCGGCAGCGGCACGGCGCGGGAGAGCTGGTCGCCGAAGGCGGCCAGGACGATCGCCCCGCTGGCGGACTCGGCCAGCGTGAACATGGCTCCGGCGTGCGGTCCGCCGACGTGGTTGCGGTACTCACTCTGGTCCGGCAGGGCCAGGACCGCTTTCTCGGGGGTGGTCTCCAGGTACTCGAGGTTCAGGGTCCGGACCATCGGCACCGTGGCGGCGAGCAACTCGCCGATCGACATCTGATCTGCGCTCATGGCAGCAGGTTACCCACGAGTAGCATCCGTGGGCCAGACGCTTCCGGTGATCGCCGTATGCTTGCCGCCCATGTGGCCAGGAGAGCAGTCGCCCACCGGGAGCCCGCACTCCGGGCAGCCGAACCCGTACCAGCAGCCGGGCCACCGGCAGCACACCCCCCATGCCGGTCATCAGCCGCCCGCTCCGTGGAACGCCCCCACGGTCACGGCGGGCCCGCCGCCCGGCGGCGGGCCGGGCGGACGCCGCACGAAGACGGTGGCGGTCGTCGCCGCCGCGGCCGTCGTGGTGGCCGCCGCCGTGACCGGGGCCGTCCTCCTGGGCGGCGGCGAGGACGACGGGGCGCGGCCGGATCCGGCCGACTCGTCCGCCTCCGTCTCCGCCTCACCGGCCTCCGGCGACGCGCGGAACGCGGACGGCGGCCCCCTGCCGACCGTCTCCGGCTGGAACGCCGTGGTCAACCCGGACCTCGGTGTCGCCTTCGACGTACCGGCCTCCTGGCAGCGGCAGTCGGCCGACTGGGTCAGCTTCGTCACGGACGACCGGGACCCCGACGACAAGCCGCTGATCGGCATGAAGGCCCCGGCCGTTCTCCAGGAGCGGTGGTGCACCTCGGACGACGACCGGGACGGCTCGGCCGACCACACCCCCCTGGCCTCCGCCGGGACCCGGGGGAACAACGGCGCACGGAACACCGAGGAGATCGCCCGGTCCGACTCGGCGGAGTGGGTCTACGGGGCGTTCACCCAGCCCGACCGGAAGAAGATCACGACGGAGCCGGTGGTCTCCTTCACCACCGCCTCCGGCATCACGGGCAGCCTGACCACCTCCCGGTCGGCCGGGGTGGTGAAGAAGGGCAGGTGCGACGTGGACGGCAAGGCCACGACGTTCGCCTTCAAGTCCGCCGACGGCGACCTCGTGTCCTGGTCGTTCGTCGGCCCCGCGGGGGTCGGGGACGAGGTGCCGGACGCCGTGGTCCGCCGGATCGCGGGCACCGTACGGGAGTTCACGCCCTCGGACTCCTGAGGGACCGCGGCCCGGCGTCCGTGCCGCACCCGCTTCGGTACGTCCCTGACAAGGGGCAGTGACCGAATCGTGTCCTGCACCGCACTAGGGTGACTGCACATGTGGCCAGGACAGCAGCCGCCCGGGGGCGAGCAGAATCCGCAGAACAACCCGTACCAGCAGCCGGGGTACCAGCAGCCGAATCCGTACCAGCAGCCCGGCTACCAGCAGCCCGGACCGTACGGGCAGCAGCCGCAGTGGGGCGCCAGCCAGGCCCCCGGCGGGCCTCAGCCCGCGACCGTCGTCGGCGGGGGCGGCGGCGGTGGCGGCGGCAACCGGACGAAGGTCGTCGCGATCGTCGCGGCGCTCGCCGTGGTGGTGGCCGCCGGCGTGACCGGGTTCCTGGTGCTGGGCGGCGACAAGGACGACACGGCGGACGACGGCAAGGACAAGAAGCCGTCCGCGAGCGCGTCCGCGTCCAAGTCCGGGACGCCGACGGCCGATCCGAGCGCGTCCGGCGACGAGGATCAGCGCGGCGGCGGCGAGCTGAAGCCGACCGTCGAGGGCTGGAAGGTCGTCGCCAACCCGCGCTTCGGCACCATGTTCGACGTGCCCGCCGACTGGGAGATCGACAGCACCGACACGAGCGTCGGCTTCGAGTGGGAGGAGGACGGGAAGACGGACCGCACCACGGTCACCGCTCCCGCCTACCTCAAGTCCGAATGGTGCACCGAGGACTCCAACAAGGACGGCCGCAAGGAGAGCACCGCCCTCGCCACCGCCGGCACCCGCGGTGAGGACGGCGCCAAGGACACCGCCATGGCGGCCGAGACCCGGGTGCCGTGGTGGATCTACGGCGGCTACACCGAGCCGGACCGCAAGAGCGTCAAGTACGACAAGCCGAAGGACTACACCACGGCCTCCGGCATCAAGGGCAGCGTCGCCACCGCCCACTCGGAGGGCACTCCGCAGAAGGGCAAGTGCGACAGCGAGGGCAAGGCGATCACCTTCGCGTTCAAGAACGGCGCGGGCAACTTCGTCACCTGGAACCTCTACGGCGCCAAGGGCGTCAAGGACGAGATCCCGGAGGCGACGATCCAGAAGATCCTCAGCACCGTCCGCCTGACCGACGCCCCGCCGACGGAGAGCTAAGGGGTGTCGTTTGGATCTTGCCGGGGTCGGTCTGCACGGCACCATTGCCTGGAATCGGCCTGATCCAAACGACACCCCCTAGGGCGCCCGGCGCCTCCCGCCCGCCGGTCAGCCGATGCCGAACGCTCCGGCGGGAGGCTCGGGCGACGGCAGGGCGTCCTCGTCCCGCACCGGCCGCGCGTCGCCGATGAAGTCCCGCAGGGCGGGACCGTGTTCGACGCGGGCCGGGAAGGCGTCGGCGGCGGTGCGCCGGGCCAGCGCCGCCGTGTCGAGGGGCCGGTGGGCGGCGAGGAGAACGGCGTTGCCGAAGCGGCGCCCGCGCAGCACTCCCGGTTCGGCGACGAGCGCCAGCTCCCCGAAGAGCGCGGCGAAGGCGGCGAGTTGCGAGCGCAGGAACGCGAAGGGCGCGGCGTCGGCGAGGTTCGCCAGGTAGACGCCGTCGCCGCGCAGGACCCGCTCCGCCTCGCGGGCCCAGGTGAGGGACGTCAGGTGCGCGGGCACGCGTGAGCCGCCGAAGACGTCGGCGACCAGGACGTCGAACGAGTCCGCGGGCGCCGCCTCGAGCCAGGCACGGGCGTCCGCGCCGTGCGCGGTGATGCCGGCGTCCTCCGGCAGCGGCAGGTGCTCGGCGACCAGGTCCAGCAGACCGAGGTCGGCCTCCACGACGTCCTGCCTCGAGCCGGGCCGGGTCGCGGCGACGTACCGGGGCAGGGTGAACGCGCCCCCGCCCAGGTGCAGCACGTCCAGCGGACGGCCCGGCTCCGCCACGGTGTCCAGGGCGTGCCCGAGCCGGCGTGCGTACTCGAACTCCAGGTGCGCGGGCTCGTCCAGGTCGACGTACGACTGCGGCGCCCCGTCGACGGTGAGCAGCCAGGCCCGCCGCCGGTCGACGTCGGGCATGAGCTTGACGGTGCCGTGGTCGGTGACCCGGGTGACGGGTATGGCTTCGTTCACCTGCCCATTGTGCCGGGCGACGGCGCCCGGAGGCCGCGGGACCGCTTCGCCGTCACGGTCCCGCGGCCCCCGCGCGCGGCCGGGCACGCTCATCCCACGGACGTCACGGTCCCCGCGCCCACGGTCCGCCCGCCCTCGCGGACGGCGAAGCCGAGCCCCGGCTCCAACGGCACCTCGCGTCCGAGTTCGACCGTCATCGTGACCGTGTCACCGGGGCGTGCGACGGCGGTCTCCCCCAGGTCCACGTCGCCCACGACGTCCGCGGTCCGGATGTGGAACTGCGGCCGGTACCCGGTGGTGAGCGGTGTCGAGCGCCCGCCCTCGCGCGCCGACAGCACGTACACCCGCGCCGAGAAGCGCCGGGCGGGCACGACGCTGCCGGGCGCGGCGACCACGTGGCCGCGGCGCACCGTGTCCCGCGCGACTCCGCGCAGCAGCAGCGCCACGCTGTCCCCGGCCTGTGCCTCCGCCATCGGCCTGCCGAAGGTCTCCAGGCCGGTGACGACCGTGTCGGCCGACGCCCCGAGCACCTGGACCCGGTCGCCGACGCGGACGGTCCCTCGCTCGACCGCGCCGGTGACGACCGTGCCGCGGCCCGTGATGGTGAGCACGTTCTCCACGGACAGCAGGAACGGCGCGTCCAGATACCGCTCGGGCACGGGCACGTAGGTGTCCACCGCGTCGAGCAGCGCCTCGACGGACGCCGTCCAGCGCGGGTCGCCCTCCAGGGCCCGCAGCCCCGAGACCCGTACGACGGGCACGGCGTCCCCGCCGTACCCGTGCGCGGTGAGCAGTTCGCGGACCTCGAGCTCGACGAGGTCGGTCAGCTCGTCGTCGCCCGCGTCGGCCTTGTTGAGCGCGACCACGATGTGGTCGACGCCCACCTGGCGGGCGAGCAGGACGTGTTCGGCGGTCTGCGGCATGATCCCGTCCGGCGCGGAGACGACGAGGATCGCCCCGTCGAGCTGGGCGGCGCCGGTGACCATGTTCTTGACGTAGTCGGCGTGCCCCGGCATGTCGACGTGCGCGTAGTGCCGGGTGTCCGTCTCGTACTCGACGTGCGCGATGTCGATGGTGATGCCGCGGGCCGCCTCCTCCGGGGTGCGGTCGATGCGGTCCAACGGCACGAACGTGCCGGCCCCGCGCCGGGCGAGGACCTTGGTGATGGCGGCGGTCAGGGTGGTCTTGCCGTGGTCGACGTGGCCCATCGTGCCGATGTTCAGATGCGGTTTGGTGCGGACGTACGCCGTCTTGGGCATGGCGGTACCTCGAAGCCTCGTGGCGGTGGTGGGGACCCCGGCGGCCCGGCCGACCCTCCCCCTGCGGGGTCCGCCGGACGATCCGGGGAGGGTCAGCTTCGGGCGCCGTCGGCGGCGGAGAAGAAGAAGGGGACGGCAGCCTTCAGGGCAACCGCGACCGCGGATGCTGCGAGAGGGAAGGCGTACCGGAACATGACGCCGATCATCGCCGACGCTTTGTCCCACGTCGAATGCTTTTCAGTGGCACGGGAGTTCGAGTGACGTGCGTCCCGTCCCGGCGCTACGGACCGATGTTCCGCAGCGCCTCCCGCACCGACAGCGGGGCGAGGGCCCGCCCGTTCGCGGACACGAAGGCGCGTACGGCGTCGGGATCGGTCTTCGCGTACTCGCGCAGGCACCAGCCGACGGCCTTGCGGACGAAGAAGTCGGGGTGGTCCGACCGGCGCAGGCAGTAGCCGAAGAGGCGGTCGGTGTCGGTGCGTTCCTTGTAGCGCAGTTGGTGGAGCAGGGCGGTGCGGACCAGCCAGAGGTTCTCGTCGGCGATCCAGGCGTCCATGTCGGCCGCGAGACGGCGGTCGGCCGCGACCAGCCCTCCGACGACGTGCGCGGCGAGCGGGTCGACGGTGTCCCACCAGGGCACGGTGGTGAGCAGATGCCGGACCACGGGCAGCAGGTCCGAGGAGCAATGCGTCACATGACGGCGCAGGAGGTCGACGGCGAAGTAGTGGTACTCGCGCTCGGGCAGCCGCCAGCAGCGCAACGCGACGGCGGCGCAGTCCGGTTCGCCGGGGCGGGGCAGGCCGTCGAGGACCGTACGGGACAGGGCACGGCGAACAGGCGAGGTCAGGCCCAGGAAAGGGGCGACGTCCCTCATGTACGCGCGCATCGCCACGGCCCGCGCGGGGTCGGCGGCGGCGGGGTACACGGCGGTGAGCCGCTCCATCACGGTGTCGGCCGGCGGGCTGTGCGGCACGTCCGGAAGTCCCGTGTCTGTGACGCTCATGAGACGCACCCTACGGCGATCACACACATATGTCGGTTAGTGTCACCGGATGCTCGATGCCACCACCCGCTCTGGGGGCACCATCACGGCCTCTCCCCGGGCCGCCGCGACGGAGCTCGCCGTCGCCGCGGCCGCCGGGCCCGTCGCACCGACCCGTCTCACCGCCCGCGTGACGAGAGCCCTGCTCTCCCCGTGGTCCCGCTTCTCCCTGCTCGTCGCCCTGCTCGCGTCGGCCGGGACGGCGGTGGTGCTGTTCCAGCCGCAGCGGTTGCTGACGAACGGCTGGCCGCCACAGCTCGGCGGCGCCGCGGCGGCGCTGGCCTACGCCGTGGCGTACGGACTGTGCACCGTCGCCTTCGTACCGCGACCGCTGCTGAATCTGGCCGCGGGCGCCCTGTTCGGTTCGCAGCTGGGCCTCGCCGCCGCCCTGGCCGGAACGGTGCTGGGTGCCGGGGTGGCCTTCTGCCTGGGCCGGGTGCTGGGCCAGGAGGCGCTGCGCCCGCTGCTGCGCGGCAAGTGGCTGAAGGCGGCGGACGGGCAGCTCAGCCGGCACGGCTTCCGCTCGATGCTGGCGGCGCGGCTGTTCCCGGGGGTGCCGTTCGCCGCCGCCAACTACTGCGCGGCCGTCTCCCGCATGGGCCTGCTGCCGTTCCTGCTGGCGACGGCGCTCGGCTCGATCCCGAACACCGCCGCCTACGTCGTCGCCGGCGCCCGCGCCTCGACGCCGACGTCACCGGCCTTCCTGATCGCCCTGGCCTGCATCGCCCTGCCGGGGCTGGCGGGCGCGGTGGTGGCCTGGCGCAAGCGCCACCAGTTGCGCGGGCGCTGACGGCCTCCCGCCGCCCGGGTGCCGGGGCGCGACGGGGCCTGCCTGGTCGCGGGCCCCGTCACCCCTGGCGCCGGGCCTTCATTTCGGGGCGCTACGCTGCCCCTCGACACGCCTGATCCTGCTCACCGCGGACGGTGGCTCGGTGTGTCCATGACCGTTCCTCGATCGGCACTTGGACTCCGTAACTTCATGTCTTGGTTTGAATCCCTCATCCTCGGACTCGTCCAGGGGCTGACCGAGTTCCTCCCCGTGTCCTCCAGCGCGCACCTGCGGCTGACCGCGGCCTTCTCCGGCTGGCACGACCCGGGCGCGGCCTTCACCGCGATCACCCAGATCGGCACGGAGGCAGCCGTCCTCATCTACTTCCGCAAGGACATCGGGCGGATCCTCGCGGCGTGGACCCGCTCGCTCACCAGCAAGGAGATGCGCCGCGACCCGGACGCCCGCATGGGCTGGCTGGTGATCATCGGCTCGGTCCCGATCGGCGTGCTCGGCCTGACGCTGAAGGACCAGATCGAGGGCCCCTTCCGCGACCTGCGCATCACCGCGACCATGCTGATCGTCGTCGGCGTGGTCATAGGCATCGCGGACCGGCTGGCGGCGCGCGACGAGAAGGGCGGCCGGCACCGCGCGCCGAGGCGGCGCAAGGAACTGGACGACCTGGGCGTCCGGGACGGCCTGATCTACGGGCTGTGCCAGGCCATGGCGCTCATCCCCGGTGTCTCCCGCTCCGGCGCGACCATCAGCGGCGGCCTCTTCATGGGGTACCGGCGCGAGGCCGCGGCCCGGTACTCGTTCCTGCTCGCGATCCCCGCCGTGCTCGCCTCCGGCCTGTTCGAGCTCAAGGACGCGATGGAGAGCGACCACGTCTCCTGGGGCCCGACGCTGTTCGCGACGGTGATCGCCTTCGGCAGCGGCTACGTGGTCATCGCCTGGTTCATGAAGTTCATCTCGACCAAGAGCTTCATGCCGTTCGTCTGGTACCGCATCGCGCTGGGCGTCCTCATCATCGCCCTGGTCGCCGCCGGTGTGCTCAGCCCGCACGCCGCCGAGTCCTCCGGCTGACGGGCATATGCCTGCGTAGCCGTCCGGTAGCGCAGTGTCAGTGCTTGCCCCTAGGCTTGTCCGCATGTCCCCCGAATACGTGACCCCTGGTTCCGTGCGTTCCGCCGCGGAGCTGAACGACCGGATCCGCGCCCTGTGGCGGCGCGCGGGCGGGTCCCTGTCGGCTCAGGATCGTGTGGAGTACGAGTTGCTGGTGGTCGAGTGGGCCGCCGCGATCCGCTGCGAGATCATCGAGGCCGCCTGAGCGGCCCGTGGACGACGCCGCGCCGCGTGGGCGCCTCAGCGTCCGCCCGCCACCCGCAGCACCGTCCCCGTCGTGTAGGAAGCGTCCGGCGACATCAGCCAGGCGATGGCCGCGGCGACCTCCTCGGCCCGGCCCGCGCGCCCCAGCGGGACGGCCGCCCCCATCCGCCGGGCCCGGCCGGGGTCGCCCATGGCGGCGTGCATGTCGGTGTCGGTGACGCCCGGCGCGACGGCGTTGACGCGGATGCCGGCCGGGCCGAGCTCCTTGGCCAGACCCACGGTCAGGGTGTCGACGCCCGCCTTGGTGGCCGCGTAGTGGACGTACTCCCCCGGGCTGCCGAGGGTCGCGGCACCCGACGACACGTTGACGATCACGCCGCTCCCCCGCGCGGTCATCAGCTGCGCGGCGCGGCGTGCGCACAGCAGGGGGCCGAGCAGGTTGACGTCGAGGACCCGGCGCAGGTCCGCGGTGGCGGTGTCGGCGAGGCGTCCCAGCGGGCCGGTCACCGCCGCGTTGTTCACCAGGCCCGTCACCGGGCCGAACTCCCGCTCCGCCGCCTCGAAGAGGTGATCGACGTCGGCCTCGACCGACGTGTCCGCCCGTACGGTGAGGGCACGGCCGCCCGCCTCCCGCACCCCGGCGGCGACCGATCCGGCGGCCGCCTGGTCGCGGACGTAGCCGACGACGACGTCGTGCCCGTCGGAGGCGAGCCGCAGACAGGTCGCCGCGCCGATGCCCCGGCTGCCTCCGGTGACCACGGTGACGGGACGCTTCATGAGAACCTCCAGCGGACGCGTTTTGATCGATCATCGATCATGCTAGACGCGGAGCGTCCCCCTGCCCAGGTGCGCGGACGCGTGGACCAGGGTGCGCGGCAGCCGGCGCCCGGCAAAGGCGGGCCGCCGTGTCCCTACCGCTGTGCCGGTCACCGGGAGCGGGCGGGGGGCGGCGCCGACCGGGTCCACAGGGCGAGGTCGCTGCTCGTCGCGACGGCGAGGGTGCGACCCGAGGGGGAGAAACCCGCGGCGCGGAACGTGGAGTAGTTGGCGTGGACGATGTGCCACCACCGCTCCCCGTGCGGACCCGCGTGGGGCACCCGGCCGCCGCGGGACAGCAGGACACGCTCGTTCGGCCAGGCCGGGGTGACGACCTCCAGGCACCAGCCGTCCCCGGTGGTGCTGTGCAGCCCTCCGCCGAAGAGCCCGGCGATGTGCACGCGGCTCCCGGCGACCGGTCCCAGTCCGGGGCAGGACAGGTCGGGTGCCTCGTCGGGCGTGCTGCCCTCGGGGTCGCGGTCCCGGGCGATCTTCTCGCCGGTGACGGCGTCGAAGAGCCCGTGCCCGTCGTGCGACACGACCATGACCAGGTCGTGCCCGGTACCGGGATCCGACGCGAAGCCGATCCCGAGCAGCCCGCCGACCGGAACGCCGTACGTGTACGGGAAGACGGGCCGCCAGGGCTCGGGCGCGGGTACCACCGGCGCCGCGAGGAGCCGGTCCCGCATCTCCTTCTGGTACGCCGAGAGTTCCGGCTCGTGCTCCGACGGCCCGGGGGCCACGTTCTTCGTCCGCTGCTTCACGTCCCCCATGATCCACGCTTCGGCGGGCCGCCCCACGGAATCGAATCGTCCCGGACCGGACCACCGGGCCGGGCGGCCCCGGTGACCTCCCACCTGGCCGGTCCGGACGCCGTCACACGGAGGCCACCACCTCGCCGGCCAGGACCTCCGGAGGGTGGGGCAGCACCGACACGAGGTTGTCCCGCACGAAGTCCGCGGCCTTCGAGACCGATTCGTCGGCACCCGCCCGGTCCTGGAAGACGCTGGTCGAGACCATCACCCCGTTCCCGGCGTCGATCCAGTAGTAGGCCACGAAGCCCGAGACCTGGCGCAGGAGCGGCAGGAACCCCTCGTTCACGAGACGCGCCGCCTCGGCCGTGTCGGTCACTCCTTCGTACCGCCGCACTGCTGCGTACATCTCCGGGCTCCTCACCGCGTTCCGGGTTCGTCCTTCGCTGAGCCGTCGTACCCCTGCGACGCCCGTCCGGCTCGTGCGGCGTCCGGCGATCACCTGAAGGGCCACCCCGGGTGATCCGAACGGCGGCCGACGGGTCGGCGCGCCGCCGGTGTGATCAACTGAACGGATGCGTACCGGGAGCGCACACTGAAGGAACCACGGGGTAGGGAGCCGCCCATGACGACGTACGGCCACTGGCTCATCTCTCCCTGGCGGCGCTCGGCCGTCGCCGTGCTCGCCGGCGCGCTGCCCGTCCTCGCCTTCCCCGCCCCCGCGCTGTGGTGGTGGGCCTGGGCGGCATTGGTCCCGTGGCTGCTGCTGGCCCGGAGCGCGCCGACCGGCAGGCGGGCCGCGTACGACGGCTGGTGCGCCGGGTTCGGGTTCATGCTGGCCATGCACCACTGGCTGCTGCCCAGCCTGCACGTGTTCACGTTCGTCATCGCCGCGCTGCTCGGCGCGCTGTGGGCGCCCTGGGGATGGCTGGTGCGGCGGCTGCTGGGCGGGTCCCCTTCGGTCCGCCGGGCCGCGGCGGCGCTCCTGGTGCTGCCGTCGGGCTGGCTGGCGGTCGAGCTGGTCCGGTCCTGGCAGGGTCTCGGCGGACCCTGGGGCATGATCGGCTCGAGTCAGTGGCAGGTCGCCCCGGCGCTGCGGCTCGCCTCGGTCGGCGGGGTGTGGCTGCTCAGCTTCCTGGTGGTGACCGTCAACGTGGCCGTCGCCGTCCTGGTCGCCGTGCGCCGGGCCCGGGTGGCCGCCCTGGCCGGGCTCGTCGCCACCGCCGCCGCCACCTCGGCCGCCTGGGTGTGGTCGCCGCGCCCCGGCACCGGGGAGCGGGTCGCCGTCGCCGTAGTGCAGCCCGGTGTCGTCGCCGGCCGTGACAGTGCCGACCGGCGCTTCGACCGGGAGGAACAGCTGACCCGCGGGCTGGCCGGCCGGGGCGTCGACCTCGTCGTCTGGGGCGAGAGCAGCGTCGGCTTCGACCTGGACGACCGGCCCGACCTGGCGCGGCGGCTGGCGGCGCTGTCCCGGGAGACCGGTGCGGACATCCTGGTCAACGTGGACGCGCGGCGCTCGGACAAGCCCGGCATCTACAAGAGCTCGGTGCTCGTCGGCGCGGACGGCCCGACCGGCGACCGGTACGACAAGATGCGGCTGGTTCCCTTCGGGGAGTACGTGCCGGCACGCTCGCTGCTCGGCTGGGCCACCTCGGTCGGCAAGGCGGCGGGCGAGGACCGCAGGCGTGGTTCGGGGCAGGTCGTCATGGACGTGGGGCACGGGCTGCGGATCGGCCCGATGGTGTGCTTCGAGAGCGCCTTCCCCGACATGAGCCGGCATCTGGCCGCCGACGGCGCCGAGGTGCTGCTCGCCCAGTCGTCGACGTCGACGTTCCAGGACACCTGGGCACCCGCGCAGCACGCCTCGCTCGCCGCGCTGCGCGCCGCCGAGACCGGCCGCCCGATGGTCCACGCGACGCTGACCGGTGTCTCCGCGGTGTACGGCGCGACGGGCGCGCGCATCGGCCCCTGGCTCGGCACCGGCGCGAGCGAGGCGCGGGTGTACGACGTGCCGCTCGCGCACGGCACCACCCCGTACGTCCGCTTCGGCGACTGGACGGTGCACGCGGCCCTGCTGGTCCTCGCGGCCTGGGCCGCCACCGACGGGGTGCGGACGCTGCGGCTCAGGCGGCGGGATCCAGCACCGCGCGTACCACCCGCTCGCACAGCTCATGGGTCTCCAGCGCGTCCCGGGCACTGAGCACCGTTCCCGACCGCACGGCGTCGAGGAAGCCGAGCACCGCCTGCTCGATGCCGCGCTGCCGGGCCACCGGCACCCAGTCGCCGCGCCGCCGCACGGTCGGCTGGCCCTTGTGGTCGATCACCTCGGCCAGGTTGATCACCTGGCGCTTGGTGTCCTGGCCGGAGACCTCCAGGATCTCCTCGGCCGAGCCGCTGAGCCGGTTCATGACGCCGAGCGCGGTGAAGCCGTTCCCGGCGAGCTGGAGCACCACGTGGTGGAGCAGGCCGTTCTCGGCACGGAAGCGCACGGTGACGTCGTCGACCGGGCCGGGCACCAGGAACCGCAGGGTGTCGACGACGTGGATGAAGTCGTCGAGGATCATCGTGCGCGGCTCCTCCGGGAGCCCCGTGCGGTTCTTCTGCATGAGGATGAGCTCGCGCGGATGCTCGGCGCACTGCGCGTACCCGGGGGCGTGGCGCCGGTTGAAGCCGACGGCGAGGCTGGTGCCGCGCTGCTCGGCGAGCTCCACCAGCCGCTGGGAGTCGGCGAGTTCATAGGCGAGCGGCTTGTCGACGTAGGTCGGCACGCCCGCTTCGAGCAGCCTCGTCACGATCTCGGGGTGGACCGCCGTCGGCGCGTGCACGAAGGCGGCGTCGAGGTCCGCGGCGAGGAGGGAGTCGAGGTCGGTGTGGCGCTGCCGCGTCGGGACGCGCAGTCCGTCGGCGACGCGCTCGAGGGTCGCGGGGGTACGCGTCTGCAGGTGCAGCTCGGCACCGGGCAGGACGGCGAGCACCGGCAGGTATGCCTTCTGTGCGATGTCACCGAGTCCGATGCAACCGACCTTCACGGGGTGTACTCCTCTGTCGCTCGCCGGCCCGGGTCCGCTGCGAAGCATACGGCGCCTGCGGAGGCCGCCAGTCGGCGATGCCGTCGAAGCTCCGCAGGAGCAGCGCGGGGCCGGTCCTCGACAGCGCGGCGATCGCGGCGTCGCGTGCGGCGGTCACGGCGCGGTGGTTCGCCATGTTGAGCCGGGCGACCCGGACGGCCTGCCGGGCGACGGCGGTCGTACGGGGCAGCCGGGCCGCCGTGTAGGCGGTGAGGTCGTCCCGGTGGTGGGCGAGCACGATCGCGTCCTCGACGGCCTGGTTGCCGCCCTGGCCGAGGGTCGGCGGCATGGCGTGGGCCGCGTCCCCGAGGAGGGCGACCCGGCCGCGGTGGTACGCGGGCAGCGGCTCGGCGATGTGGTGCACGTCGTGGCGCAGGACGTCCTCGGGGCGGGCGGCGGCGAGGACGGCGGGGATCGGGTCGTGCCAGTCGCCGTACCGGCGCAGCAGTTCCGCCCTCTCGTCCGCGGCGCGTCCGCCCGCCGCGGTGACGGCGGCGGCGTAGGCGTAGACCCGGCCGTCCTTGAGGGGGTGCGTGCCCCAGATACGGCCCCGGCCCCAGGTCTCGTGCGAGGCGAACCCGACACCGGGCAGCGGCACGACGATCCGCCAGGTGGTGAAGCCGGAGTAGACGGGCCCGGGGTGGTCCGGGAACAGCGTGCGGCGCACGGCGGAGCGGATGCCGTCGGCGGCCACGACCAGGTCGGCCTCCAGTTCGCCGTCGGGTGCGAGCACGCGGGCCGGCCGGTCGCCGCCGCCGGGGTCGACGAGGGTCGCGGCGGCGCCGGTGCGGACGGCGCCCGGCGGGAGCCGGGCGGCGAGGAGGCCGACGAGGGTGGCCCGGTGCAGCAGCACGAGCGGGCCGCCGAAGCGGGCGGCGGCGGCCTCGGCGCTGGACCGGGAGAGCCAGCGCCCGCCCGGGGTGCGCAGTCCGCCGTCGCCCTGCCAGGCGGCGACGGCGCGGATCTCGTCGCCGAGACCGATGACGTCCAGGGCGCGCAGGGCGTTGGGCGACAGGGAGATGGCCGCGCCGACGGGCTCCAGTGCCGGGGAGCGCTCCAGCACGGTGACCCGGACGCCGGCGCCGTGCAGGGCCGCCGCCGCGGTGAGCCCGCCGATTCCGCCGCCGATCACGACGGCCCGCTCGATGCCCGCCATGGCTCCTCCTCGCGTCCACCTCGCTCACTACAGATGTAGTGAGCCGCTGCCTCGACTGTACTACACCCGTAGTGACCCGGGTAGGTTGGCCGCATGCCCGCCCGAACCGCACCCGCCACCGGCGCCGCCCGCGCCGGACTCGTCGCCGACACCGCGCTCGCCCTGCTCGCCGAGCGCGGGATGCGCGGGCTCACGCACCGCGCGGTGGACGAGGCGGCGGGACTCCCCCAGGGCTCCACCTCGAACCTCGCGCGGACCCGGCAGGCCCTGCTGGAGCTGGCGGTGCGCCGGCTGGCCGAGCGGGAGGCCCGGGTGCTGGCCCTGCACGAGATGCCGGACCCGCGCGGCGGCCTCGACGCCCTGGTGGACGCGCTGGCGCTGGCGACGCACCGTGCCCTGACCCGCAACCGCGAACTCACCCTGGCGCGCTACGAACTGGCCCTGGAGGCCACGCGCCGGCCGGAGCTGCGGGCCTACTTCGACGCCACCGGCGCCCGCTTCCGCGAGCAGCTCGGCACCCTCGTCACGGCGATGGGCTCGGCCGATCCGGCCCGTCACGTGCTGTCGCTCGTCGCCTGGGCGGACGGGCTGATGTTCTCCTGCGTGGCCGGGTCGTTCGGTGCCGAGGTGCCCGGGCCGGACGAGGTGCGGGCGGGTCTGCGGGAGCTGATCCACGGGATGCTGGGCCGCTGACGCGCAATTCCCTGGTGGATCACCCGGGCGTGGGCCAGGATGCGGACATGAGTACCGACCGCAGTGAACCCGCGACCGACGCCGGCGAACGCGCCATGACGGAGGGGTGGCTGGACTACCACCGGCAGACCCTCGCCTGGAAGTGCGAGGGTCTGACCGACGCTCAGCTCAGGACCGCCGCCGTGCCCCCCTCCGCGCTGTCCCTGATGGGACTGGTGCGGCACATGGCCGAGGTGGAGCGGAGCTGGTACCGCAGGGTGCTGGCGGGCGAGGAGGCCGAGCCGATCTACTACAGCGACGAGGACCCGGACGGGGAGTTCCACCTGACCGAGGCGGACACCTGGCAGGAGGCGTACGCCACCTGGCAGGCGGAGATGGACGCCGCCCGGCGCCACGCGGCCGCCTTCCGCCTCGACGAGATGTCCCGGGGCAAGCACCGGCGCACCGGCGAGCGGTACAGCCTGCGCTGGATCCACACGCACCTGATCGAGGAGTACGCGCGGCACAACGGCCATGCCGACCTGATCCGAGAGTGCCTGGACGGCGTCACCGGCGACTGACGTCACCCGGCGCGGCCCCGGGGCCTCCGTACGGGGCCGGAGATCACCCGTGCGGGTCAATCTCCGCCGCTCCGCCGTCGCCAAGGCGGGGCCCGACCCGCCAGAGTGGCGCGGTGCATCGAACGACGACCACCGCAGCGCTTCTGGTGACCGTGGCTGTCACGGCCCTGTCCGGCTGTACGACGGTCCGGCCCGTGTCCGGCCCGGCGACCGGCGCCCATCCGTCCGCACTCCGCCCGGACGGGCCGGCCGCGCCCCGGGCGGTGCAGGGCCCCGCCCGTGAGGCGCTGGAGAAGACCGGCCCCTCCCCGTCCCCCGGCCGCGCCTCGGACGCGCCGCGCCGCACGGCTCGCCCGACGGCACCGGCGCGGCGCGAGGCTCCGGTCGCCCGCACGGAGCCGCAGCCTCGGCCCGCACGCCCCGCGGCGCCCCGGCTGCCCGGCGGGACCGGTCGGGAGCCACGCGTCGCCGTACCCGACCTGCCGGGGACGGGCGGCGGAGGCACCGGCACGGGCACGGGCGTGTGCTCCCTGGGCAGCCAGTACGGCGGCTGGCGGCCGGGCAGCCCGGAGGCGGTCATCTGCGAGCAGACGTACGGCCGCTGAGCCGGTACCGCCCCCGGCCGCACGGCCACGACGGACGTACGGCGCCCGGGCCGTCTACGGCCGCCGCCGCGGCGGCCCCCACGGTCCGTCCGGAGCGGGTCCGCCGTCGCCGAGCCGCGACTCCAGCCGGCGGATCGCCGCACGCACGCCCTCGCCGTAGCGGTCGTGGGCCAGCGCCTCGGCCGCGCCGCGGGCCCGCCGCAGATGCAACCGGGCGGCCTCGTGTTGGCCGAGCCTGTCGTAGTCGGCGGCCAGGTTCAGGTGGAGCGAGGGATACAGGGCACGTGCGGCGAGCGTGTCCTCGTGCGGCCCGGCGGCACGGTCCCGGGTGAGTTCCTCGGCGGCGGACAAGGCCCTGAGGTCCCATGCCAGTTCGTCCCCCGGGTCGTCCTGGGTGTCGGCCAGGTAGTGGGCCAGGGTGCAGCGGAGCAGCGGGTCGCCGTGCTCGCCGAGCTCCGCCCACAGGACGAGGAACCGGTGCCGGGCCTCCTCGCGGTCGCCGGCGTGGTGGAGCATGACGACCTGCCCGATCCGCGTCGGCACGGCGTCCGGCGCGGTCCGCTCATGTCCCTTGGCCACCACGTCCTCCGTGCCCTCGTCCGCTGTCCCCGACGACGCTAACGGCAGGCGCCTGTCTTCCAGGTCAGGCGGCCCGTGACGCGCGGGCCGGCCGGCGGACGGCCGGCCCCGTCCGCCGGGTCAGCCCAGGTCGGGGATCGTCCAGTCGATCGGCTCGTGGCCCTGCTCGGCGACCGCCTCGTTGATCTGCGTGAACGGGCGGGACCCGAAGAACTTCTTCGCCGACAGCGGCGAGGGGTGCGCACCCTTGACCACCGCGTGCCGCGTCTCGTCGATCAGCGGCAGCTTCTTCTGCGCGTAGTTGCCCCACAGCACGAACACCGCCGGGTCGGGCCGGCCGGCCACCGCGCGGATCACCGCGTCGGTGAACAGCTCCCAGCCGCGGGACTTGTGCGAGTTCGCCTCGCCGGCCCGGACCGTGAGCACCGCGTTGAGCAGCAGGACGCCCTGCTTCGCCCAGGGCATGAGGTAGCCGTTGTCCGGGATCGGGACGTCCAGCTCCGCGTGCATCTCCTTGTAGATGTTGCGCAGGGACGGCGGGACCTTCACCCCCGGCCGGACCGAGAAGCACAGCCCGTGGCCCTGACCCTCGCCGTGGTACGGGTCCTGCCCGAGGACCAGCACCTTCACCTGGTCGTACGGCGTGGCCTCCAGCGCGGCGAAGACCTCCTCGCGCGGCGGGTAGACGGGGCCGTTCGCCCGCTCCTCCTCGACGAACTCCATCAGCTCCTTGAAGTAGGGCTTCTGCAGTTCTTCGCCCAGCACCTCGCGCCAGGACTCGGGCAGCACGGCGATGTCGGTCACGTCAACTTCCTTACGGTGTGCGGTCGCTTGCAGTCCTCAGAACCTACCGGCGACCACTGACAGTCCGCTCCCGGGGGCGTCCGGCCGGGCCGGGAGCGGGCCGCCTACCAGCTGGTCTTCCGGGACAGCTGCCACATCATCATGATCGTCGAGGGGTCCAGCGCCCGCTCCGCGCCCGAGATCTCGTTGCTCGCGGCCACGTACTGCTTGCCCTGCCACAGCGGCAGCAGCCGGGCGTCGTTCACGAGGATCTGCTGGGCGCGCTCGAAGTCCTTCTCCACGTTGGCGCGGTCGCTCTCGCGCCGGGACCGGGGCAGCAGCTTGCCGGTGATCTCGGGGGCCGGGTACGGCGTGCCGAGCGCGTTCTGCTCGCCGACGAAGGGGGCGATGAAGTTCTCCGCGTCCGGGAAGTCCGGGGACCAGCCGCGGCCGAACACCGGGTACTCGCCCTTCTGGTACCCCTCGACGTAGGTCTTCCAGGGCCGGCTCTTGAGGGTCACCGTGAACAGGCCGGACTCGTCGAGCTGCCCCTTGAGCGCCTTGAACTCCGCCTCGGTCTCCGAGCCGTAGCGGTCGGTGGTGTACCAGAAGGTGAGCGGGACTGGCTCGGTGATGCCCGCGTCGGTGAGGATCTCGCGTGCCTTGGAGACGCTGGGGTCGCCGTAGTCGTCGAAGAAGCCCGTGGTGTGGCCCGTGAGCCCCTTGGGGACCATCGAGTACAGCGGGTCGACGGTGTCCTGGTAGACCTCGTGCGCGATCGCCGCCCGGTCGACCACCTGGGCGACCGCCTGGCGCACGGCCTTGCGGCTCGCCCACGGGTCCTTCGGGTTGAACACCAGGTAGCTGATCTCCGCTCCGGTGCCCTCGACCAGCTGGAGCTCCTCCTCCTTGGCGGCCTTGCCCTGGAGCGTGACGATGTCGTCGGCCGCGAGACCCCGGTAGGTGGCCTGGATCTGGTGGTCGCGCAGTGCCTTCACCATGCCGGCGGAGTCCTTGAAGTACCGGATGGTCACGGCGTCGTTGTGGCGCTCCGCGAAACCCTTGTAGCGGTCGTTGCGGACGAGTTCGGCCCGCTCCCCGTCCCGGTACGACTGGAGCGCGTACGGACCCGAGCCGACGATGCCGTCGCCCTTGCGCAGCGCGTCCGCCGGGTACTCGGCGGGGTCGACGATGGACATCGCCGGCGTGGCGAGCACGAACGGGAAGGTGGCGTCCGGCTTGTTGAGGTGGAAGACCACCTCGTGCCCGGTGGGGGCCTGGACCCGGTCGAGGCTGCCCAGCAGACCGGCGGGACCGCCGTTGACGTTGATCTGCTTGATCCGGTCGATGGAGTGCTTGACCGCCTGGGCGTCCAGCGGGTGCCCGTCGGAGAAGGTGAGGCCGTCGCGCAGCTCGCAGCGGTACACCTGGTTCGCCGCGTCGGTGAACGCGCAGTTCTTGGCCGCGTCGGGCTGGGGCGCGGTCGCGCCGTTGGGGTAGCTGAGCAGCGTCTGGTAGACGTTGCGGAACAACTCCCAGGAGCCGTCCCAGGAGGCCGCCGGATCCAGCGTGCTGGGCGCGCTGGTGGTCCCCACGACGATCGGTCCCTTGTCCTCCGAGCTGTCGGACGACAGGATGCCGCATCCGGTGGCCAGTGAAGATATGGACGCGATGGCCGCGACACTCCGCAGGCACCGGTACCGGTTGAACACGCGCACGCTCCTCGATCCGCCGTACCAAGGGTCGGCAGACCATACCGCAGCACCGGGCCCCCTGAACTCCCTTGTGAGCAGGGCTTTTGATCATTTTCGCGATGACTACGTTGTCATGACCCGGATGATCTTGGCGGACGGGCACGGGCGCCCTCGTCGTCCGAGGGCGCCCGTGCCGAGGGGGCGTGCGAAAGGCGGTGCGTCAGCCCACGCCGGCGTTCAGGAAGACGCCGCCGTCGACCACGAGGGTCTGGCCGGTGACCCAGGCGGACTGCTCCGAGGTGAGGAACGCGGTGGCGCCGCCGATGTCGGAGGGCACCCCGAGCCGACCCAGCGGGTAGGCCGCGGCCGCCTCCTCCTCGCGGCCCTCGTACAGCGCCGCGGCGAACTTCGTCTTCACGACGGCCGGGGCGATCGCGTTGACCCGAACCACCGGCGCGAACTCGTGCGCCAGCTGGACGGTGAGGTTGATCAGCGCGGCCTTGCTGACGCCGTAGGCGGCGATGAAGGGCGAGGGCGACAGGCCCGCGACGGAGGCGATGTTGACGATCGTGCCGCCGTTGTCCTTCTGCCAGGCGTGCCAGGTGCGCTGGGCGAAGCCGAGTGCCGAGAGCACGTTGGTCTCGAAGACCTTGCGTGCCACGTTGAGGTCGAGGTCGGCGATCGGCCCGAACACCGGGTTGGTACCGGCGTTGTTGACCAGGTGGTCGACCCGGCCGAAGGCCTCCATCGTGCGCTCGACGGCGACGGCCTGGTGAGCCTCGTCGTGCGCCTTGCCGGCGACGCCGATGACCCGGTCGGCGCCGAGCTTCTCGACGGCCTCCTTCAGGGCGTCCTCGTTGCGGCCGGTGATGCAGACGCGGTCGCCGCGCGCGACGAGCGCCTCGGCGACGCCGTAGCCGATGCCGCGGCTGGCGCCCGTGACGAGCGCGACCTTGCCGGAGAGTGCGGGGCGTTCAGTCATGTCCGTGTTCCCTAGTCGAGCGGTCCGCCGGCCACGTACAGCACCTGGCCGGAGACGAAGCCGGCGGCCTCGCCGGTGAAGAAGGCGATGGCGTTGGCGATGTCGTCGGGCTCGCCGACGCGCGCGACCGGGATCTGCGTGGCGGCGGCGGCCTTGAAGTCGTCGAAGCCCATGCCGACGCGGTCGGCGGTGGCCTTGGTCATCTCGGTGGCGATGAAGCCGGGGGCGACGGCGTTGGCGGTGACACCGAACTTGCCCAGTTCCTTGGCGAGGGTCTTGGTGAAGCCCTGCAGACCGGCCTTGGCGGCGGAGTAGTTGACCTGACCGCGGTTGCCGAGGGCGGAGGAGGAGGACAGGTTGACGATGCGGCCGAAGCCGGCGTCCACCATGTGCTTCTGGCAGGCCTTCGACATCAGGAAGGCGCCGCGCAGGTGCACGTTCATGACGGTGTCCCAGTCGGAGACGCTCATCTTGAACAGCAGGTTGTCACGCAGCACGCCCGCGTTGTTGACCAGGATCGTGGGTGCGCCCAGCTCCTCGGCGATCCGCGCCACGGCCGCCTCGACCTGCGCCTCGTCGGAGACGTCGCAGCCGACCGCGATCGCCTTGCCGCCGGCCGCGGTGATCTTCTCCACGGTGTCCTTGCAGGCGGCCTCGTCGAGGTCGATCACGGCGACGGCGCGGCCTTCGGCGGCCAGTCGTACGGCGGTGGCGGCACCGATGCCGCGCGCGGCTCCGGTGACGACGGCGACCCGCTGCTCATTGGTGGACATTGCTGCTTCTCCTCGTCCTGGGGATGCGGCCCGTGCGGGGCCCCTCGGCACGCCCATGGGTGAGCGACCGCTTAGTACCTTCCGCAGACGTGACGCTAGAAGCCCTGGCACCCGGTGTCAACGGGACACCGGGCCGGTGTGATCCATTACCTGGCACAGCGGGCGGGCGGGCCACGCCGGCTCCCCCGGACGGCCCAGCGCCACGGGCCGGCGCGGCACCGGGGCCCGCGGCGAGGGCCCGGAGCGCGCGGCTCCGCCCACACATGGGCGGAGGCCCGGAGCGGGGCGCGCGTCCACGCGTCCCGCTCCGGGCCTCCGCCGGCGAGGTCGTCCTACCGCACCAGCAGGTCGAGGAGCCGTTCCGTCTCGGCGGCCGGGTCGGTCGTGAGGCCGGTGTGCACCGGGCCCGGCTGGACGATCGTGGAGCGGGGGGCGATCAGCCAGCGGAACCGGCGGCCGGGGTCGTCGGACGCGGCTTGCCCCGCCGCGTTCCCGCCGGTGCACACGCCCTCGACGGCGCGCAGCGCGGCACGCACCCCGGGCAGGTCCACCTCCGGGTCGAGGGCCAGCAGCCGTGCCTCGTCGAGGTGGGTGCGGGCACCGACGTATGAGGCGCCCCTGCAGTACACGAGCACCCCCGCGTTGACGCACTCCCCGCGCTCGACGCGCGGCACGACGCGCAGCAGGGCGTACTCGTAGACGTGACGGTCGTTCACCGGGCCCCCTCGACGCGGTCGTGGACGGTCGCGGCCCGCGCGAGCAGCGGCCGGGCGTAGGCCCGCCTCAGGTCGTCGGGCGTCGCGAAGCCGGGCTCGTCCGCCAGCCAGACGTCCGGGATCCCGGCCGTGACCTCGGCGAGGAGTTCCTCGGTGACGAGGGGCGCGAGCGCCGCGGCGGCCGAGCGGACGTCGGGCGCGAACGGCGCGAGGGCGTGGTCGCGGGCGTCGTACGGGCGGGCGGCCGAGGTCTCGGCGCCGGGCCAGTTGTGGTGCCAGATCATGGTGGCTCCGTGGTCGACCAGCCACACGTCGCCCCGCCACCGCAGCAGGTTCGGGTTGCGCCAGGACCGGTCGACGTTGTTCACCAGCGCGTCGAACCAGACGATCCGCCCGGCCTCCTCGCGGCTCACCTCGAAGGCCAGCGGGTCGAACCCGAGCGCGCCGGAGAGGAACTCCATGCCGAGGTTGGTGCCGCCACTGGACTTGAGGAGTTCCTGCACCTGTTGGTCCGGCTCGCCGAGCCCCAGCACCGGATCGAGATCGACCGTCACCAGCCGCGGCACCCGGAAGCCGAGCCGGCGGGCGAGTTCGCCGCAGACCACCTCGGCGACGAGCGTCTTGCGGCCCTGGCCCGCGCCGGTGAACTTCAGGACGTACGTCCCGAGGTCGTCGGCCTCGACGAGTCCCGGAAGCGAACCCCCCTCACGCAAGGGCGTGATGTAGCGGGTCGCGGCGACCTCTTTCAGCATTTCCCCGGGCCATCCGTCTCTTCAGCCGTGCACCCGTCCAGGCCGTCGGCCCCTCGCTTCCGGCCCCGGGCATGAAGTGAGCATAGTAACCGGGGGTGATCGCCGACGCGGACGGCGTCCCGGGGGCGCCGGGCCGGCTCACCGGCCCGCCTCCGTCCCATGCCGTCCGTCCGCCCGCTGCCGGGGAGCGTCCGGCCCGGGTTCGAGCGGCGGGCAGTTGAGGGAGAGGTGGGAGCGGCACACGGGGCGCGGGGCCGTCCGGAGCCGCCGGCGGACACGCCGCGGCCGGACGAACAGGGCGGCCGTCGCCGAGGCCGCGAGGAAGAGCACGACGGTCACGAGGGCGGCGCGGTGGAAGGCGCGGTTCACCGCGGCACCGGAGGTGTAGGCGTCGCCGGAGAGGCCCACCAGGAGGGGCAGCGCGGCGACGATCAGCAGTTGGGCCACCCGTGCCGCGGTGTTGTTCACCCCGCTGGCCAGTCCCGCGTGCTCGGCGTCGACGGAGGCCAGGACGGTCGCCGTGAGCGGTGCCACGAACAGGCTCATGCCCAGGCCCATCACCAGTACCGGAGGGAGGATGTCCGGTGCGTAGGCGGAGTCGGGCCCGACCCTCAGCAGCAGCAGCGCTCCGGCCGCGGCCACCAGGGGCCCGGTGATCAGGGGCACCGCGGGCCCGATGCGCTTGGCCAGCGCGCCCGCCCGGGCGGAGAGCAGGAGCATCAGCACCGTGATGGGCATCGTCGCGAGCCCGGCCTGCAACGCGTCGTACCCGAGTGCCGTCTGCAGCTGGACGGGCAGCAGGAACAGGATGCCGCCGATGGCCGCGTACAGGTACACCGTCATCCCGTTGGTCGCCGAGAACAGCCTGGAGGAGAACAGGGAGAGCGGCATCATCGGGTTCCGGGCCCGGCGTTCGACCCCGAGGAAGGCCGCCCCCGCGGCCACGGCGACCACCGCGGGAAGCGCGACGCGCGCGACGGGGCCGCCCGACGAGGCACTGATCAGCGCGTAGCTCACGCCCCCCAGGGCCACGGCCGCGAGACACGCGCCGAGCGTGTCGAAGGGGCGCCCGGCCGCGGCGGGGTCACGGCTCTCCGGTACGAAGGCGACCGCCAGCAGCAGGACGACGACCGCGACGGGCACGTTGATGAGGAAGATCCACCGCCATCCCGGACCGTCGATCAGCCAGCCCCCGAGGAACGGACCGAGGGCCCCGGCCACACCGGTCAGGCCGGACCAGGCCCCCACCGCCCGCGACTGGTCGTCCGGATGGAAGGACGCCCGCACCAGGGCCAGCGAGCCGGGGGTGAGCAGCGCGCCGCCCACGCCCTGGAGCGCACGCGCGCCGATGAGCACGTACTCGTCCGGTGCCAGGCCGCACAGCGCCGAGGCACCGGCGAACCAGGCGACGCCCAGCACCAGCGTGCGCCGTCTGCCCAGCCGGTCGCCGAGCGCGCCGCCCCACAGGATCAGCGCGGAGAGCGTCAGCATGTACGCGTTGACGACCCACTGGAGCACCGAGAGGGAGGCGCCCAGGTCGCGCCCCATCCTGGGCAGGGCCACGTTGACGACCGTGCCGTCCAGCATGGCCATGCCGGACGCGAGCACGACACAGGCCAGCACCCAGCGCCCGCGCGCCGATGCCAGCCGCAGACCGTCCGCGTCGTCTCCGTCTCCGCTCACGCCTCCAGCCTGCCGGTGACGGCCACCGGGCGCGCGCGGAAGGCGGCAGGGGCGTCACCGGGCCCACGGGGGCCGGGCGGGGGCCCTCTTGCGCCGGACGGGCCCGTGCAGGTGGGCTGTCCCCCATGACGAGACGACGCATCGCGGTGCTGACCGCCGCCCTGGTGGTGCCCACTCTTCTGGCCGGTGCGCCCGGTCACCGCGCCGAGGCAGCCGGACCGGAGGCCGGCGGCTCCCCGGCCCCGTCCCCCTCGGCCCTGGTCCGGGGAGTGGACCTCGACACGGTCACCATCCCCGAGTTACAGGCGCGGATGAAGCGCGGTTCGCTGACCTCGTCGGCCCTGACCCTGGAGTACCTCCGGCGGATCGAGGCCGTCGACCCGAGGATCCACGCGGTGCTGCGCACCAGCCCCACGGCGCTGCGCCAAGCGGCCGCCAGCGACGTCCGGCACCGGCTCGGGCGGACCCGTGGCCCGCTCGACGGCATCCCCGTGCTGCTGAAGGACAACGTGGACACCCGCGACATGCCGACGACGGCCGGGTCGACGGCGCTGGCCGGGAGCCCGCCGGACCGGGACGCGGACCTGGTCGGGAGGCTGCGGGCGGCGGGCGCGGTGATCCTCGGCAAGACCAACCTGTCCGAATGGGCCAACTTCCGCGCGGCGAAGCCGACCTCGGGCTGGTCGGCGGTGGGCGGCCAGACGAACAACCCGTACGTCCTGGACCGGAATCCGTGCGGTTCCTCCTCCGGCTCGGCCGCCGCCCTGGCCGCGTCGCTGGCGCAGGTGGCGATCGGCACCGAGACGGACGGCTCCATCGTGTGCCCGGCCGGGATGAACGGAGTGGTCGGTCACAAGCCGAGCCTCGGGCTGGTCAGCCGGTCGGGAGTCGTCCCGATCTCCGCGGAGCAGGACACGGCGGGGCCGATGGCGCGCAACGTGGTCGACACCGCGCTCACCCTCTCGGTGCTCAGCGGCCAAGGCGTCACGGGCGGCACCGGCGGCACCGGCTTCGCGGAGGCGGCCACGCGCCCGGGTGCCCTGCGCGGCAAGCGGATCGGCCTGTGGCGGCTTCCGTCCCTCGGCACCGAGGTGGACGCCCTGATGACCCGTACCGCGGCGGATCTGCGTGCCGCCGGGGCCCGGGTCGTCGAGGTGACGCCGCCGTACCAGGACAGACTCGCCGAACTCGAGTTCCCGGCGCTGCTGAGCGAGTTCCACCGGGACATCGACGCCTACCTCGCCACCCGCGGCGGGCCCCGGGACCTGGCCGGGCTGATCGAGTTCAACCGCGCGCACCCGGCCGAGCGGACCTGCTTCGCCGGGCAGGAACTGTTCGAGCAGGCCCTGGCCGCGCCGCCGACCACCGACCCGGAGTACCGGGCCATGCGCGCCGAACTGCGGGACCTGTCGCGCCGGTCCATCGACGAGACGATGGCCGCTCACCGCCTGGACGCCATCGCGTCCCCGGCGAACCCGCCCGCCTGGACGACGGACTGCGCGCGGGGCGACAACGACGTGATCCCGTCCTCGACCCCGGCGGCCGTCGCCGGATACCCCTCGCTGTCCGTGCCCGCCGGGTTCGTGAACGAGCTGCCGGTCGGGCTGCTGCTGATGGCCGGCGGCCACCGGGACGCCGAACTGCTGTCACTGGGCGCGGCGGTGGAGCACCGGCTGGACGCGTGGCGGGCTCCCCGGTACCTGCCCTCGGCACCGGCCGGCGGTGCCCGGCCGAACGGCCGGTGACGGCGGGCCGGGACGACACGAAGCGGACTGAACGGCACGCGCCCCGCGGACGTACCTCTCGGCAGACCAGGCACCCAGCCCCGGAAGGGAACGTCATCAGCATGACCAGCGCATCGTTTCACCCCGCGTCGGGACCGGCTCGTCGTACGGTCGTGGCGGCGGCCGGAGCGGCCGGGCTCGCCGTCGCCCTGACCGCGTGCGGAGGTTCGGACGACGACGCGTCGGACGCATCCGGCACGGCGGCCGGCGGCGGCGAGAAGGCCGGGGCCGCGGTCGCGGCGACCGCGGACATCCCCGAGGGGGGCGGTAAGGTCCTCGCCGACCGGAAGATCGTGGTCACCCAGCCCACGGCGGGCGAGTTCAAGGCCTTCTCGGCCACCTGCACGCACCAGGGGTGCGCCGTGAAGGACGTCGCCGACGGCGTCATCCACTGCCCCTGCCACAACAGCACCTTCTCGATCACCGACGGCAGCGTGCGGGGCGGTCCGGCCACCAAGCCGCTGCCCGCCGTGCCGATCACGGTCAGCGGCGACTCGATCGAGCTGGCGTGACGGCGGGCGGGGGGTGCAGGATCGACCGACCCGAAGTGTGAGGAAGGGACCGACCGCATGACCGTCGCGCAACGCAGGGGCCGGAAGATCATGATGACGCCCGGCGAGCTGGACGCGTTCCTCACCGCCCAGCGCACCTGCCGGGTCGCCACGGTCTCGGCGGACGGCGCCCCGCACGTGAGCACGCTCTGGTTCGCCTGGGACGGCTCCTCGATGTGGCTGTACTCGGTCGTACGCAGCAGGCGCTGGGCGGACCTGCGGCGCGACGCGCGGGTGGCGATCGTGGTCGACACCGGGGAGGAGTACGGCGAGCTGCGGGGCGCGGAGCTGTCCGGCCGCGTCGAGTTCGTGGGCGAGACACCGCGCACCGGCGAGCTCTGCGCCGAACTGGACCTGCCCGAGACGCTGTTCGCCCGGAAGAACTTCGGCCTGGACGAGATGCCGCACGACGGCCGCCATGCCTGGCTGCGGCTGACGCCCGAGAAGATCGTCTCCTGGGACTTCCGCAAACTGCCGTCGCCGTAGGACGGCACGGTCAGCCGAGCCGTCCCGCGGTCGCCCGCAGCGCCTCCACCGCCGCCCGGATCGACGGGCGGCGGTCGGCGTCCGCACGCCAGACGACGTACACGTGCCGGCAGGCCCTCTGCCGCAGCGGCACGGTGACGACGCCGGCGGGCATCGGATGGCGGCCGAGCAGCGGGGCGATGCACACACCGAGCCCGGCGGCCACCAGGCCGAGCTGGGTGTGGGTCTCGGCGGCGCGGTGGCCGATGATCGGTTCGATGCCCTTCGAGCGCAGCGTGAACATCAGCCACTCGTGGCAGAACTCGCCCTCGGCCCACGTGATCCACTCGTCCTCGGCGAACTCGGTGAGGTCCACCTCGTCCCGGCCGGCGAGCCGGTGACCGGAGGGCATGGCCACGTCCGCGGGGTCGTCCAGGAGCGGTGCCTTGACCAGGCCGTCGGGCAGCGGCATCGGCTTGTTGTACCAGTCGAGCACGACGGCCAGGTCGAGGTCGCCGCGCACCACCCCCCGGATGCCGCGTTCCGGCTCCAGTTCGCTGGAGCGGACGCGCAGCGCGGGGTGCTCGGCGCGCAGCGCGGACAGCGCGGCGGGGAACAGCCCCCGGGCGGCCGTCGGGAACGCCGACAGCCGCAGCTCGCCCACCACCTGCCCGCGGTGGGCCTCGAGGTCGGACTGCGCGAGCTCGACCTGGGAGAGGATGCGCGCCGCGTGCTCGGCGAGCAGCCGGCCCGCGTCCGTCAGCCGCACGCCCCGGCCGTTCTTGGCCAGGAGCCGCTGGCCGGCCTCGCGCTCGAGCTTGGACAGCTGCTGGGAGACGGCCGAGGTGGTGATGTGCAGGCTCTCGGCGGCGCCGCTGACCGATCCGTGCCGGGCGAGGGCGTCGAGGGTGCGCAGGCGCTCCAGGTTCAACATGTAAGCGATGCTACGAGATACCGGGTGCGAAATCTCGATTGTGCTACGAGAAGAGGTGCAGCATCGTGTGCGTCATGAGCAGTGTCACCTCCTCCTCCCCCGCGTCCCGCCGCGTCCGCCGTGCCCTCGACTGGAGGCTGCGCTTCGGGGTCCTCGCCCTCGTCTGGGGCTTCAGCTTCCTCTTCATGAAGGTGGGAACGGAGAGCTTCGCCCCGTTCCAGGTCACGCTGGGCCGGCTGGTGTTCGGCACGGCGGTGCTCGCCGTGGTGATGGCGGTGAAGCGGGAGCGGCTGCCGCGCGGGGCACGGACGTGGGCGCACCTGGCGGTCGCCGCGTTCCTGCTCAACGCGCTGCCGTTCTCCCTCTTCGCCTACTCCGAGCTGACGATCCCGTCGTCGCTGGCGGGCATCTGCAACGCGACCTCGCCGCTGTGGGGCATGGCCCTGTCCCTGGTCGCCCTGTCGGAGGACCGGCCGACCCGGCTGCGGGTGGCCGGCCTCGGCATCGGCTTCCTGGGCGTCCTGACGGTGCTGGGCGTCTGGCAGGGCTTCCAGGGCATGGACGTCACGGGCACGGCGCTGGCTCTGCTCGCCTCGCTCAGCTATCCGGTCGGCTGGATCTACGTCCGCCGCACCCTGGCCGGCTCCAGCCACTCGCACCTGTCCCTGACCGGCGCGCAGCTGCTGCTCGCGACGCTGCAACTGGCCGTCGTCACACCGCTGTTCACCTCGGTGCCGACGCACTTTCCGGTACTCCCCGTGTTGGCGGTCGCGGCGCTGGGCGCGGTCGGCACCGGGCTCGCCTTCCTGATCCAGTACGACCTGGTCGCCGAGGTGGGTCCGACGACGGCCCAGATGGTCACCTACTTCACCCCGGTCATCGCGACCGCCGCCGGCGTCGCCCTGCTGGGCGAGTCGCTGTCCTGGTCGACCCCCGTCGGCGCGGCCGTCGTCCTCGCCGGTGCGGCCCTGACCCAGGCACGGCCGGCGGCACCCCGTCCCGCCGAGCCGGTGCGCCCGGCCCCGGAGCGCCGCGAGGCGACGGTCTGACCGCGCGCCGGCCGCCGCGGACGCGTCAGACGTAGCTCCGCGCCGGTCCCGGTCCCAGCGCCGCCGCCACCGCGTCCGCCAGGGGCCCCTCCTCCCCGTCGGCGAGGGTCGAGACGGTGATCCGGATCCCCGGCGGGGCACCGATCCGGAAGCGGGCCCCGGGGGCCACGGCCCAGCCGGCGTGCAGCAGCCGGGCGACGGCGCCGGTCTCGTCCGGCACGGGAATCCACACGTTCATGCCGCTGCGCCCGTGCGCCGCGACACCGCGCCGTCCGAGCGCCCCGAGCAGGGCGTCCCGGCGCCTGCCGTACACCGCCGCCACCGCCCGCGCGTCCACCGCGCCCTCGGCCCACAGCCGCGCCACGGCGCGCTGGGTGATCCGGCTGACCCAGCCGGGGCCGAGCCGCTGCCGGCCGCGCACCCGGTCGAGCGTGACGGCGTCGCCGGTGAGCACGGCGAGCCGCAGGTCGGGCCCGTAGGCCTTGGCCGCCGAGCGGACGAAGGCCCAGCTGTGCGTCGTACCGGCGAGCGGGTGCAGGGGCAGGTCGACGATGCGGTGGCCGTGGTCGTCCTCGATCAGCAGCGTCTCCGGGTGCTCCCGCAGGACGGAGCGCAGGGCGCGCGAGCGGGCGGCGCTCAGGGCCGCGCCCGTCGGGTTCTGCGCGCGGTCCGTGACGACCAGGGCGCGGGCGCCGGCGGCCAGGGCACGGCGCACGTCGTCGGGCAGCGGGCCCTCATCGTCGAGGCGGACGGCGGTGGTGCGCAGGCCCAGCGCGGGCACGAGGTCGAGCAGGCTGCCCCAGCCCGGATCCTCGACGGCGACGGCGTCGCCGGGCCGCAGGTGCGCCGCGAGCACCCGCTCCATGGCGTCCAGCGAGCCGGAGGTGACGGCCACGGGGCCGGCCGGCACTCCGTCGGCGTCCAGTTCGGCCCGCGCCAGGCGCTCCAGCTCCGGTTCCACGGGCGCGTGCCCGTACAGGACCGGCTCCCGGTCGCCCTGCCCGGCGGCGGCGGCGAACACCGGGCCGAGCGCCGGCAGCAGCGCAGGATCCGGATTGCCGCCGGACACGTCGCGCACACCCTCGGGCACCTCGACGCGGATGAACTCGCGCCCCGTGGTGGCCGGCTTCGCGCGCACCCGGCTGCCCCGGCGCCCCGCGGTCTCGATGACCCCGCGCTCGCGCAGCGTGCGGTAGGCGGCGGCGACGGTGTTGGGATTCACCCCGAGCCGCTCGGCCAGCTCCCGCATCGGGGGCAGCGGCTGCCCCGGCTCCAGCTCGCCCGCGCCCACCGCGCGTTCGACGCTCGCGGAAATCTCCGCGGCACCACGTCCCGTGATCCGATACTCTCCTAGCACAAACATGATTATGCACTAGTGCAATGGAGATCGCCATGCAGGGGACCAGGCAGACACCGTCGCAGCCCGCCGCCTACTCGCCCACGGACCGCACCGTCCCCACCCGCTCCCCCGACCGGGCGTCCTACGACAAGGAGCTGGTGCACGCGATACTCGACGAGGGCTACGTCTGCCACCTCGGTTTCGTCCGCGACGGCGCCCCCGTCGTGCTGCCGACGCTCTACGGCCGGGTCGGCGAGCGCCTCTACGTGCACGGCTCCACGGGCTCACGCCCGCTGCGGATGGCCGGCCGGACGGACCCGGGGCTGCCGGTGTGCCTGACGGTGACTCATGTGGACGCGCTGGTGCTGGCCCGCTCGGCCTTCCACCACTCGATCAACTACCGGTCGGTCGTGGTGCACGGCACCGCGTACGACGTGACGGACCCCCAGGAGAAGCGCACGGCCCTGGACGCCCTGGTCGACCACGTCGTCCCCGGCCGCTCGCAGGACTCCCGGCCGGCCGACAAGAAGGAGCTGGCCGCCACCGCCGTGCTCCGCCTCGACCTGGACGAGGTCTCCGCCAAGCTCCGCACCGGCGGCGTGAACGACGAACCCGAGGACCTGTCCCTCCCGCACTGGGCCGGCCTGGTCCCGCTGCGCAAGGGCTACGACGCCCCGGTCGCGGACCCGGGCCTGCACGCGGGCACCCCGCTGCCCGGCTACCTGACCACCCTGTGACACCGGCCCGTCGGCGGGAGGCCCCGCGCGGGGGGACGCCGGATCGCGGCGGCCCCCCCCGCGGCGGGCCCGCCCCGCCGGCGGGCGCCG